>CAMZIS010000053.1 GCA_947307285.1 uncultured Peptococcaceae bacterium
ATCATAACTACCTCCTGCTCTTTATAAAAAATCCTGTCCCAACATAATGCTGGGACAGGAAGGATATCCTGCGGTGCCACCCGGCTAGACGCATCAGGGACGCGTCCACTCAGTGTATGCTCGGCATACTGACCTATGCGGCGTATAAAACACCGTCCGTACCGTGAGCGAAGAAGCTCGTTTCCGGTAATGCTCGGAAGTCCCATTCAGTCTTACATTATCTGCCATGATTTCACCGGCCATGGCTCTCTGGGAGAAAAGAGATAAGACCTACTTGCTCTTCCTCGTAAATTTGTGCCAATTTTAGCACGCGAAAACTGTGCTGTCAATAGGTGTTAAAAATTTTTATAAAAAGCTACATGATATCGGCGATCTCATAAATAAGCCGTTCGCTCTTTTCCCACCCCAGGCAGGGGTCGGTAATGGACTTGCCGTAGCAGCCTCCGCCGATTTCCTGAGCCCCGTCCTCGATGTAGCTTTCGATCATGAAACCCTTGACCAGAGTTGCGATATCAGAACTGTAATTGCGGCAGTTCAGCACTTCTTTTACTATACGCGGCTGCTCAAGGGGATTTTTATCCGAATTGGCATGATTGGCGTCGATGATCACCGCCGGGTTTTCCAGCTTTCGTTCGGCATAGAAATCGTGCAGCCGCACCAGATCCTCGTAGTGGTAATTGGGCAGGGACTGGCCATGCTTGTTGTTGTATCCCCGCAAAACGGCGTGAGCGTAAGGATTGCCGAAAGAATGGACTTCCCACCCCCTGTAAATAAAAGTATGCGGAGATTGCGCGGTAAGGATAGCGTTCATCATTACGGAGAAGTCGCCGCTGGTGGGATTCTTCATGCCCACCGGCACCTCCATACCGCTGGCAGTGAGACGATGCTGCTGATCCTCGACGGAGCGTGCGCCCACGGTCACATAGGCCAAAAGGTCGTCCATGTATTTGTAATTTTCCGGATAAAGGATCTCATCGGCGCAGGTAAACCCCGTTTCTTTCAGGGCTCGAATATGCAGCTGGCGGGTAGCGACAATGCCCTTGAGCATATCTGGCTTTTCCCTGGGGTCCGGCTGATGGAGCAGGCCTTTATATCCCTGACCGCTTGTGCGCGGCTTATTGGTGTAAACACGCGGAATGATAAACAGTTTATCGCTGACTTCTTCCTGTATCCTGCACAGCCGGGAAATATAGTCCAACACGCTGTCTTCGTTATCTGCGGAACATGGGCCTATGATAAGCAGCAGTTTATGACTTACGCCGGAGATTATTGCTTTGATCTCTTCTTCTCGGCGCTCAAAGACCGCGTTCATCTCAGCGGTCAGAGGATATATCTCTTTTACTTCCATAGGAACGGCCAGCTTGCGGCTGAACGTCATTCTCATTGTTGCTGCTCCTTTCCCAGAACGACGATATGATTGATGAATATACTATATCCCACCTGTTGCCACGTCAATGCCAAGCAAACGCAGCAGATCGAAAAAATCCGGCAGGCTTTTGCGGACTGTCTCGGCGCCACTTATCGAGCCGCCGAATCGGGAAGCCAGCACCGACAAAGCCATGACAATGCGGTGGTCATTATGCCCATCCCGCAAACGATCCGGTGCATGAAGCGGGCATGCCCTTACGCGAACACTGTTCTCTTTAGTTTCGACATCGGCTCCGAATTTACCCAATTCTTCCTGCATGGCCTGGACGCGGTCGCTTTCTTTATAACGCAGCCGTCGTGTGCCGATGAGTGTGGCGCCGTGACAGGCGGCGGCAACGGTCATCAACACCGGTCCCAGATCCGGACAATCCGAAATATCGATGACCGGGGCGCCCTGCTTTAGCTGTTCGAAAAAGACGTCATATGACCGGTCGCCCTGAATACTGTTAGGATCGAGCCCGTCAACCGTGACCTCTCCGCCCAAAAGATTCAAAGCATGGAAACAAGCTGCGGCGGAATAATCTCCTTCCACACGCACGCAGGCCGAACGGTAGAACTGTCCACCTGGGATTGATAGCGTATCATAAGCAGACCAGCTGACGTCAACACCGAAAATGCGCAGGGCCTGCATGGTCATATCTATATAAGGGCGGCTTTCGATAGGAGGTATCAGACGTATGCAGCTTTCCCGATCCAGCAGCGGCAGAGCGAACAACAGTCCGCTTATAAACTGGCTGCTCACATCGGCGGCAACTACAAAATCTCCCCCCGATAATGGCCCCTGGACAGTCAGTGAGCCGTCAGTTTTCACAAAGGTAAGTCCCTGTTTGCGGCAAATATCTTCGTAAACGCCCAAAGGCCTTGTCAATAGCTGCTCGGTCCCGCGCAGTATGGTCTTACGGGATGACAGCAGACAAACAGGTATTAGAAATCTCAGCGTGCTGCCGCTATCCCGACATGCCAAATCAGCCACAGGCATGGGCATTTCACGATCCGCACCGCTGATATGCACATCACTGCTGCTGATCTCGATATCTGCGCCCAATGCCCGCAGGCACTCCAAGGTCGCGGCGATATCATCAGACAGCGCGACATTTTGCACCAGGCTTTCTCCCCTGCTTAACCCAGCGCAGATAAGCAGCCGGTGAGCCATGCTTTTCGATGGCGGCGCTGAAATATTGCCCCTGGCTTTTGAGGGGTAAAAGGTAGCGATCATTGTTCGCTTTCCTTTTCGGCCAAAAACCGCACGGCGTCTATATAGCCCTGCACTCCTCTGCCGGCAATGGTCTTTACACAAGCCTCGCGGATATAATCTGTCTTACGGTAAGCCTCCCTGGCGTCAGGGTCGGAGATATGAACCTCGACTGCAGGCAACCCTACCGCCTTAACGGCATCCAGCAGGGCGATGCTGGTATGCGTATAGGCGCCGGGGTTGATCACGATACCATTCGCCTGGCCGTAGGCCGCCTGTATACGATCTATCAGGTCGCCTTCATGGTTGGACTGATAAATCTCCAGCTCTATCCCCTGCGCCGCCGCATAATCGTATAGCATGCGACACAGCTGATCATAAGTCGTATGACCGTAGATATCAGGCTCACGGATGCCCAGCATATTTATGTTTGGACCGTTGATCACCACAATTTTCATAGTATGCTCCTGATTATATACCGGGCGACAGCCTCCGGCGGTCCGTCCGCTTTGACGACCCGGTCGGCAGCGTCCAGATAAATGGGCAGACGTTCTCGGTAAAGCTTTGTGATCTTTTCCTCATTGTCAGCCAGAGGTCGATCGGCTGTTGGCAGCAGATGGTCGGGCGGACGGTCAATAAAGAACAGCCTGCCGTTTTGGGACAGTCGGCGTACGTTTTCCTTAGATAACACAGAACCGCCTCCGCTGGCGATTATCAGGCCGTTTTTCCTTGATATTTCCGTTATGATCTCCGTTTCCATGCGTCTGAAATACTCTTGGCCCCGGCTTTCAAAAATCTGGCTGATGGGACAGCCGGCTCTTTGCACGATCAGCTCGTCTACGTCCAGCATATTCCGGCCCAATTCTTTTGCCAGCAGTCGGCCGACCGTAGTCTTACCGCTTCCGGGCATACCGATGAGCACCACGTTACGTCTTTGTGACAGCAGCTCGTCATAGATGCGCTGCGTTTCACATTCCGGCAAAGGCTGTTCCGAAAACAGCTCCGCCGCCAGCACAGCCTGGGCTACCAGCATATATAATCCGCCTTCCGCGGCCAGTCCCATCCCCTGAGCCTGCAGGATCAGATCGGTGCGGAGAGGATTGTATATCGCGTCCACTACGGCGCGAAGATCGCGGAAAGCGGTCAGATCGATGGGCTGTTTGTCGGTATCGGGGAACATGCCGCAGGGCGTTGTGTTGACAATGATTTGGGCGTCGCTGTGCAGCGATCGGGCCTGGTCATAGGTCAGGGCCCTGTCTTTCCCGCTGCGGCTAACCCGGAATATTTCCCCTGCTCCGCTGCTTTGCAGCACAGCCAAAGCGGTTTTGCTGGTACCGCCGCTGCCTAAGATCAGCGCCTTTTGCCCGCGGATATCCACGCCCATCTTTGACAGCAGAGCCTGCATGCCGCCAAAGTCAGTATTATACCCATAAAGCAGGCCATTTCGATTAACGACGGTATTTACCGCACCTATACTCTTTGCCCGGGGGCTCAGTTCGTTCAGATACGGTATGACCGCCTTTTTATAGGGGATGGTCACGTTTATGCCGTGAAAATCGCGCTCCGCCATAAAAGAGGCCAACTCTTCCGGCGACAGCTCACGCGATTCATACTCATAGCGACCTATCATTCTGTGAATGGTCGGAGAAAAGCTGTGGATGAGACATCTGCCGATGCAGCCATATTCCATCTTCAGACTCCCCCCAGATAATCCAAGCCGAAGCGTTCGGTCAGCAGATCGCCGACCACCAGAGCAGTGATGCTGTCCACCACCACCCGGGCGCGGTGTACGATAGCAGGATCATGGCGCCCGCTGAGGGAGACGGTCACATCTTTGCCGTTGATGAAATCAACGGTCAGCTGCTTCTTAGATATAGACGGCGTAGGCTTTACGGCACAGCGAAACAGCAGCGGCATGCCGTTTGTCAGTCCGCCGTTCACTCCGCCGTTATTGTTGGAAGCAGTTTTAACCTGCCCTTCCTCCATAAAGAAGCTGTCGTTGAACAGGCTGCCCCGGCTGTCCGCCAGATCGAAGCCTGCGCCGAACTGTACGCCTTTTACCGCAGGGATACTGAACAAGGCGTGAGCCAGCAGCCCCTCCACCGTGTCGAACCAGGGTTCGCCTAATCCGGCAGGCAGACCGCAGACTGCGGTTTCCAGAACACCGCCTACGCTGTCGCCGTCGCTTGCAGCATCTTCGATGGCCTGCCGCATCAAAGCGCCCTTTTCATCATCGAGCACTGCGAACTGTTTGCTGTTCAGTTCAATTATATCGGACGGGATATCTGCAAATTCAGTGTCGACGACGCCACCGCAGCTTTTAATATGTGTACCGATCAGGATGCCCTTTTTTGACAGGGCGGATATAACGATGGCTCCTGCTGCCACTACAGCAGCGGTAATGCGTCCACTGAAATGGCCGCCGCCCCGATAGTCTTCGTAGCCATGATACTTGCAGTAAGCGGCATAATCAGCATGACCGGGACGGGCCAGGGAGCGGTTTTTAG
Organism: uncultured Peptococcaceae bacterium; assembly: GCA_947307285.1. GTDB lineage: Bacteria > Bacillota > Dehalobacteriia > UBA4068 > UBA4068 > CALXSV01. The sequence continues at coordinate 5,128 of CAMZIS010000053.1, forward strand.
TATAATCATCGCTTTGGATATCGATATTCGGTATCATGATGCACAGCGGGGTTCCGGTAGTATACCCATTATAAACGCCGCTGACGATCTGAAAACCGTCGGCTTCCCTGCGGGCGGTGGAAACGGAACCAAAGGGACGGCGCAGGGCAAGCTGACTCCTGATGAAAGAATCGTCTACAGCTATTCCGGGCGCCAGGCCGTCCAGGACGACACCCACTGCAGGGCCGTGGCTTTCGCCAAAGATCGTAACAGCCAGATCATGGCCAAAGGTGTTCTTCATTCCTGCACCTGTCCTTTCGTTACTAAGGCGATCGCATCCCGCAGGGACTCCGGCGCCGCCTGCTCCACACGGCAGCCGCCTACGCGGTCCACACGTACCACGTTAATATAGTCGCCTGCTGTTTTTTTATCATGCATCATTGCCTGATAGACCTGTTCACGATCTAAATCGCAGCAAATAGGCAAGCCTAATTTCTTCAGTAAGGGCAACAGGCTTTCTCTGGCAGCGGGGCCGCACATGGGTATCATGCCCAAAGCCACGCATTCACCGTGCAACATGTCGGGATCCGTACTTTCCAGCGCATGGCCGACGGTATGCCCGAAATTCAGGATGCGGCGCAGGTCATGCTCCTTTTCATCCTGCTCCACTATGGCTCTTTTGATCTTTATTGCGCTTTCGATGATGTAGGGAAGATTTTTGGTCGTGTCCTCTTGCTCGATAAAAGCAAACAGGTCGGCATCAGAAGTCATGGCCATCTTTACCGCTTCTGCCAGCCCGTTGGCGATCTGCCGCGGCGGCAGAGTATGCAGAGTATCCGGATCGATTATGACCTTTTTCGGCTGATAAAATGCGCCGGCTATATTCTTAATGCCGTCAATATTGACGCCTGTCTTGCCGCCGACGGATGAATCAGCCTGGGACAATACAGTGGTGGGAATGTTATAAAAATCGATGCCCCGCATATAGGATGCGGCCGCGAATCCGGCCAAATCGCCCACTACGCCGCCGCCGACCGCGACCACACAATCGCATCTGGTGAAACCGGCCTGCAGCATGGCGCTGAGCAGCTGTCCGAAAGCAGACAGGCTTTTGCTGCTCTCGCCCTGGGGCAAACGAATAAGCAGCGGATCGCGGCAAACAGAAGCAACGCTCTGCGCATAGACTTCCGGAACGCCGTCGTCGGTGACCACCAGTACGCGCCGGTCAAGATCCAGATATTCGCCAGCCTTTTGCAAAGCGCCGTTCTCAAGCACGATATCGTAGCTTTCCGATCCTGTTTTAACGGGAATGATCATAGTTTTCCACCGAACAACGAATAAGATTTCCAGATAATCATGTTTGTCATGATACCGAATTTCAACTTTCCGCCCCTTTTTCCTGCCATTTACTGAAAATAGGACGGAATCGCATCTGATAACTATAAACCACAGCGGCTCCGTCCTTAACGGAACCGCTGCGATCAAAAGTAATCCTTTGGATATGACGCCAAGACACGATCATTCTTGTCCGGAAGACAGGAAGCTGTAGATAAAGGCCGCCAACAGGCCGCCGATTAACGGTGCAGCCAGGAATACCCAGACGGTGGACAGAGCTTCCCCGCCCACCAGCAAAGCCGGGCCCAGACTGCGGGCCGGGTTGACGGAAGTGCCGGTAAAAGAAATGCCAAGGATATGTACTAAGGTCAGGGAAAGGCCGATCACCAGTCCGGCCACCGGACTGTTGCTGTCCTTGGATGTGACGCCCAGGATAGCAAGCACAAATATGCAGGTCAGGATGACTTCGATCAGGATGGACAGACCCACGCTGCCGTTATACAGTGCGTTGGCGCCCAGGCCGCTGTCGCGTCCCACCAGGGGCAGCAGCAAAGCGGCGCCCACGATAGCGCCCGCGCACTGAGCGATAACATAGCCGATGAAGTCTTTGCCGGACATCTTTCCGCTTACCAGCATAGCGATGGAAACGGCGGGGTTGACGTGGCAGCCGGAAATATTGCCGATGGAGTAAGCCATGGCGACGATGGTCAAGCCAAAGGCCAGGGCCGTCAGCAGATAGCCGGAGCCGTCGGCCGAGCAGCCTACCGCAGCGGCAGTGCCGCAGCCCAGCAGCACCAGGACCATGGTGCCGATAAATTCAGCCAGATACTTTTTGAATGAGTTCATAAAGGGACCTCCTTGGTGTTCTCTGAAAAAGAGACGGTATTTCACGAACGCTGTACCCCTATTTTTCAGAGGCTGTTATATCATTATTTAACAAAAAGCGTCCGAAAGCAAACGCTGGTTCAACGCCATACAGTCAGCATGAGGCCGATGACCAGAGCGGCGGCGGCCAGGAAGATGAGAGCGATGACCAGCACGGCGCCGATGGAGCCAACCAGCACGGCGCGGCGGTCTTCACGGCTCCATTCGGGCCCGTCAGGCGTTTGCTCCTCTTCATCCTTATCTTTGCGGCGGAAGCGGGGCC
>CAMZIS010000054.1 GCA_947307285.1 uncultured Peptococcaceae bacterium
TCATCGCCGAGCTGGGCGACACGCAGGAGCACCGCATCAACGTCTCCACCTACATTTCCTTCACCTATATCGCCGGCTTCTCTCTGGCAACGTTAGTGCCCTCCCTGGCCGGTATGCTCCAGGGCGCGGCAGGCAGCCAGGAAAACGCCCTGCGCATCGCCATCGGCATCATGTGCGCCATCGCGGCGGTGGCCATGCTGACCCCGGCCATATTCATCAAGGAACGGGACTATATCGAAGGAAAGCCGGTCCAGTCACCGGTGTTCAGCTCTCTGATGAAGACCTTCAAGAACCGGCAGTTCCGCCGCTTCGTCTACGCGGACGTCATCTATTTCTTCGCCGTGACCCTGTTCCAGACCGGTCTGGCGGATTTCGAGACCCGGCTCATGCTCATCCCCTCGGACAACACCTTCCTGCTGACCGTCATCATGACCGTGGTCTCCCTCTGCCTCTATCCCTTCATCAACCGCCTGGCGCCCAAGCTGGGTAAAAAGCGCATCATCGTAGTGGGCTTCTTCGCCTACGCCTTCGTGTTCCTGCTGACCGCCATCTGCGGCACGGGCATGAAATGGGGCCTGACCGTAGCGGTCTGCGCCGGCATCCCCATGGCCATTTTGGGCATCCTGCCCCAGGCCTGCGTGGCTGACGTTTCCGAGCTCAACACTTTGGAAACGGGCGAGGACCGCAGCGGCATGTTCTTCGCCGCCCGCACCTTTGCCATGAAGCTGGGCCAGGCCCTGAGCATGCTGGTCTACACCTCCATCACCGCCTCCGCCCTGGCCATCGTCCACGCCCATACCGACGCCAGCGGCGTGGAGACCATCGGCGCGGAACTGCTCAAGGAGATCCAGGGCCCCTACCGCACCGCCGCCGCCGTGGCCACCGTGGCCTGCCTCATCGGCGCCGTCATCTTCACCTTCTACAACGAAAAGGAGATCATGGGCAAGATCCGCGCCTATCACGGGGAGGCCAAAGCATGATCCGACCTTTTGAGGGAGAGCGCCCCGCCTTCGTGCTGGACACGGCGGGCACGACCTACGCTTTCCGCATCCTGCCCACGGGCCAGCCGGAGCAGCTCTATTTCGGCCGGCGGGCGGAGATCGGGGACGAGGCGGCCCTTACGGCCCTTGCCCAGAAGCACGCCTTCGCCCCCGGCAATACCGTGACCTACGACGGGGAGCACCCGGAGTATTCGCTGGAAGATATCTGCCTGGAGTTCTCCTCTCTGGGCAAGGGCGACCTGCGGGAACCCCTGCTGGAGCTGGTGCTGCCCGACGGCAGCCGCAGCGCGGATTTCGTCTACGATTCCTACCGCATCGACGGCGAACAGCCGCAGCAGCGGCCCCTGCCCGCCAGTTACGCCGAAGAGGGCCCGGCGGAGCACCTGTGCGTGATCTACCGCGACGAGGCCGCAGCTCTGACCCTGGAAATGCACTATTACGTCTGGGCCGACTGCGACTGCATCTGCCGCCGCTGCGCGCTGATAAATGACGGGAAAGACACGGTGGAGATCGAACGCCTGCTCTCCGCCCAGCTGGACCTGGCCCGGTGCGATCTTGCCGTGACCAGCTTCCGCGGAGCCTGGGCCCGGGAGATGAACAAGGTCACCGTTCAGCTCCCCGCCGGCAAATACACGGTGGAATCCCGGGCCGGCTTCTCCTCCAGCCGCTGCAACCCCTTCTTCATCGTGCACAGCGCAGACGCCACCGAAACGGCCGGGGACTGCTGGGGCTTCAATCTGGTGTACAGCGGCAATCACTACGCCGCAATCGAGGCCGACCCATCAGGCCGGACCCGGGTGGTCTCCGGCATCCAGCCCCTGGGCTTTCGCTGGCTCCTCTCTCCGGGGGAACGGTTCGACACGCCGGAGGCGGTGCTGAGTTTTTCGGCTGCGGGCTTTACCGGCCTCAGCCGCAACATGCATTTTTTTGTGCGGGAGCACATCGTGCGGGGGAGATGGAAGCATAAGACCCGGCCGGTGCTGCTCAACAGTTGGGAGGCCTGCTATTTCAACATCTCCGAAAGCAAGCTGGTCGCGCTGGCCAAAGCCGGGCGCGACGTGGGCATAGAGCTCTTCGTCATGGACGACGGCTGGTTCGGCGAACGCAGCGACGACACCCGCTCTCTGGGCGACTGGGAGCCCAACAAAAAGAAACTGCAGGGCGGCCTGTCCGGTCTGGCCGGTAAGATCAGGGCCCTGGGCCTGGATTTCGGCCTCTGGGTGGAGCCGGAGATGGTCAGCGTCAACAGCCGTCTCTACGAGGCCCACCCCGAATGGGCCATGGCCGTCCCCGGCCGGGCCCACAGCGAAGGACGGAATCAGCGCCTGCTGGATCTGGCCAACCCGGAGGTGCAGGACTTCCTCATCGACAAGATGACGGAGGTCTTTTCCGCGGGGCAGGTCAGCTACGTCAAATGGGACTGCAACCGCAATTTCTCCGACGTTTATTCTCCGTATCTTCCGGCGGAGCGGCAGGGCGAGACGGCTCACCGCTATATACTGGGCCTGTACCGGGTGATGCGGGAGCTCACGGAACGCTTCCCGGACGTCCTCTTCGAGGGCTGCGCCGCCGGCGGCGACCGCTTCGATCCGGGCATCCTCTGCTATTTTCCCCAGATCTGGGCCAGCGACAACACGGACGCCCTGTCCCGGGGAGAGATACAGGAGGGCTACAGCTACGGCTACCCCCAAAGCTGCGTGAGCGCCCACATCTCCTCCAGCCCCAACCACCAGACCCTGCGGGACACGCCGCTGGACACCCGCCTCAACGTGGCGGCCTTCGGCCTGCTGGGCTACGAATACGACCTGCGGGACCTGTCCGCCGGCAAGCGGAAAAAGCTCAAAGACCAGGTGGAGACCTACAAACAGTGGCGCGACGTGCTGCAATGGGGCCAGTTCTACCGGGTGCAAAGCGGCAACGACCGCATGTGGTGCTGCGTTTCGCCGGACCGCAAAAGGGCCGTGGGCCTGCATCTGCGGACGCTGATGGTCCCCAACGCCCCCCATCAGATCTTCTTCGCCCGGGGGCTGGACGAGGAACTGACCTACCGCTTCTACAACGTGCCGCGGCCGGTGGACGTGAAGCGCTTCGGCTCCCTGATCAACACCATGGCGCCCTTCCATATCCGGCAGGACTCCCTGATCCACGACGTGGTGGCCCGGGTGGTGCGTCTGCCCGGCGACAGGGAGGAGGTCACGGCCTCCGGCGCGTTGCTGATGCACGCCGGGGTCAAGCTGGCGCCGGCCTTTGCCGCCACCGGCTTCGACGAGCGGGTCCGCTTTTTCCCCGACTTTTTCTCCCGCCTCTATTTCATGGAGGCTGTGGAATAAAGCAGCGGCGTCGCATGCGGCGTCGCATACAGACAGAAAGAGACTGTGCTTTTCAGCACAGTCTCTTTTTTCAGGACTTCAGGAAAGGGAGGCCAGGAAGCGGCCGAGGGCGGCCTGCCCGGCGGGGGTGCGCTTGTACACGCCCGCGTCCTCCAATACTCTCAGAAACACGGCGCCCACTTCTTTTTCCAGCACGGCGCGGATATGGGCGGCGTCGATATGGCCGCAGCGCGGCAGGAACTCTTTGACCCAGGGGCCGTGGTGGGCCACCCTTTCGTCGGCGGAAACGTCGCGGCCTGCGGGGATCAGCTCCTCCAGCAGGGCCAGCTCCTTTTCCAGCCGGGCCGGCAGCACGGCCAGGCCCATCACCTCGATGAGGCCGATGTTCTCCTTTTTGATGTGGTGCAGCTCCTCGTGGGGATGGAAGACGCCCAGAGGATGCTGCTCGCTGGTGCGGTTGTTGCGCAGCACCAGATCGATCTCGAAATCCCCGCCCCGCCGCCGCACGATGGGTGTGATGGTGTTGTGGGGCGTGTTGTCCGTGAAGGCGAAGATATCCGCGCTTTCGTCGCTCCAGCCCCGCCAGGCCTCCAGTACGCGGTCGCTGAGTCCGATCAGGCGTTCCGGGTCCCGGCCCCGCAGCCGCAGCACGGACATGGGCCATCTGACCACGGCGCAGTCCACGTCCTCCCAGCCGGCCACGGTGAAAGCCGCGTCCTGCGGGGCCCGCTCCAGAGCGAAGCTGTAACGGCCGCCCTGAAAATGGTCGTGGGTGAGGATGGAGCCGCCCACGATGGGCAGGTCCGCGTTGGAGCCGATGAAATAATGGGGCAGGAAATCGGCGACGGCAAAGAGCCGCGCGAATGTCTCGCGGTCGATATGCATGGGGACGTGGCGGCTGTTCAGGGCGATGCAGTGCTCGTTGTAATAGACGTAGGGCGAGTACTGGAAATACCACTCGCTGCCGGCCAGGGTCAGGGGGATGAGGCGGTGATTGGCCCGGGCCGGGTGGCCGATGCGGCCGGCGTAGCCCTCGTTTTCCGGGCAGAGAGCGCAGGCCGGGTAGCCGCCGCCGGGGCTTTTCAGCGCGGCGGCGATGTCCCGGGGGTCCTTTTCCGGCTTGGAAAGATTGATGGTTATATCCAGCTCCCCGTAGGCGCAGGGATAGACCCATTTCCGGTCCCGCCGGATGCGGTCCCGCCGGATGTAGTTGGTGTCCTGGGAGAACTTATAGAACCAGTCCGTCGCCGTCTGCGGGCTTTCGGCATATTTTTCAAAAAAAGCTCTGCGCACTTCCGCCGGGCGGGGCGTCAGACAGTTCATGAGGCGGGTGTCGAACAGGTCCCGGCTCTCGACGGTGTCGGCGATCAGCCCTTTTTGCACCGCCGCCTCCGTCAGATCGGCGAGGACGGCCGCCAGCTCCCGCGGCTGGGCAGGCTCCGACGGCGCGTAGCCCTCTTCTCCCAGGGCGTCCAGCAGCAGATTGCGGGCGTAGACCGTCTCGCAGGCGGGGAGCAGGCCCGCGCCCGTGCCGTAAGCTATAAGTTCGTCGATGACGCTGCAGATCATGGCGTTTCTCCTTTACTCGCGGATAAGCCGCGCGCCGCCTGACGGCGCGGCCGTATAAAAGGCGGCCTCCAAACCGGTACGCCGCTTGTACTCCTCGCTCAGACGGCGGATGAAGCTCTCCCGGGCCGCCTGCTCCACCAGAGCCACCAGGCAGCCGCCGAAGCCGCCGCCGGTGATGCGCGCCCCGGCACGCCCGGGGCATCCCAGGCCAGCTCGGCCAGGAGATCCAGCTCGGGGCAGGAGACCTCGTAATCGTCCCGCAGAGAGACGTGGGATTCTTTCATCAGCCGGCCCAAGGCGGCGATATCCCCCGCCTTCAGCGCCAGCAGGGCCTGTTTCGTGCAGGCGTTTTCCGTGACCGCGTGGCGGGCCCGGCGGCGACAGACGGGGTCTTTGACCGCGGCCTGATATTCCTCCCATTCCGCCGGCGTGAGACGGCACAGGGCGTCCACGGGGAGCGCGGCCTGCAGGTCCCGCAGGGCCCTTTCGCATTCCCGCCGGCGATCGTTATAGGCGGAACCGGCCAGGGAGTGCTTGACGCGGCTGTCGACGATGACCAGACCCACGTCCGGCCGGTCCAAGGGCGCGTATTCATAGTCCAGGGTGGCCGTGTCCAGATAGACGGCGCAGCCCTCCCGGCCCATGGCGCTGGCGAACTGGTCCATGACGCCGCAGTTCATGCCCACGTATTCGTTTTCCGCCTGCTGGCTGAGGAGGGCCAGCTCCGGCCCGGAAAGGTCGAAACCGAAGAGGGTGCGCAGGGCCAAAGCGACGGAAACCTCCAGCGAGGCGGAGGAGGAAAGCCCCGCCCCCACCGGCACGTCGCCCCAAAACAGCAGATCGGCTCCCCGTTCCACTGCGTGCCCGGCCCGGACGAAAGCCCAGACCACGCCCTCGGCGTAACGCTGCCAGCCGGGGCGGCTGCCGGGAGCGAGCCGGTCCAAAGTGGTCTCCACGACCCTGCTCCCCGCTGCGTTAAGGGTGCAAAAACGCAGCGCCCGGTCCTCCCTGAGGCGGGCGGCGCACAGGGTGCCCTGGGGCAGGGCGCAGGGAAAGACGTGGCCGCCGTTGTAATCGGTGTGCTCGCCGATGAGATTGACCCGCCCCGGCGCGAAGGAAACGCACGCTGGCGCGGCCCCGTAGAGACTTTGGAATCTGTCGCGTAGCATATCCGCCTGCTGCATCACTGGCCTCCCGTAAACTTTCATACCGCTATTCTAACCGATGACCCGGGCCGGCGCAACGCGGCGCGCACCGGAGAAAATGAAAGCAGACAAAATAATACCGGGCTGCCGTATCTGCCGCAGTCCGGTATTGTCGTTTTTCCCATGCCCGATCAAGATCGTTACTCCGGCAGCAGGCCCTCCTCGCCGCATTTTTTGCGTATGATCAGCCAGAAAGTGACGCCGAAGCAGACGGCCGCCGTAGCCCAGGTGATGGGATAGACCGCGCCCAGGGAGGAGATGGTATGGAAGGTGGCGGAGAACAGAGCCAGCAGCCCTACCCGCAGCACGCACAGGTTGAGGATTATCAGCACCATGGAACGGACGGCATAGCCCATGCCCCGCACGGAGCCGCCCAGCACCTCCATGATGGGATAGACCCAGTAGAAGGGGAAGGTGACCAGAGCGATCTTCAGGGCGTTGGTCACCACCTCCGGGTCCTTCATGAACCAGGTGAACACGGTGCGGGGGAAAATCAGGATCAGGCCGGAGATCAGCAGCACCACGCCGGTGCCCACGGCGGCGGTCACCAAGGTGCCCCGGCGGATGCGGGCATAATTGCCGGCGCCGGTGTTCTGGCCGGCAAAGGTGGTGGCAGCCTGTCCGAAGGCCAGGATGGGCAGATAGATGAAATTCTCGACCTTATAATAAGTGGCGAAAGCGGCCACGGCCGTCTCGCCGAAGGCATTGATATAATACTGGACCATCATGTTGGAAAAGGTGATGATGATGGTCTGGATTCCGGTAGGCAGTCCGATGCGCAGCACCTGTCCCAGCACCTTGCCGTCCACGCCCAGGCCGCCGCGGGTCAGACGCAGGGGCGTTTCCGGACGGGAGGCCCACAGCACCGCCAGCACGGCGGACAGGCCCTGGGAGATGACGGTGGCGATGGAGACGCCGGCCACCCCCAGGGGTATCCAGACGATGAACACGGCGTCCATCAGTACGTTGACGAAACCGCAGATGACCAGGATGACGAAGGGGGTATGAGAATCGCCGTAAGCCCGCATGCCGCCGGAGATCATGTTATAGACCACCATGAAGGGCAGGCTCAGCATGTAGATGCGCAGATAGGTAAGGGCCTCGGGCATGACCGACTCCGGGGTGCGCAGCAGGCGCAGGATGGCCGGGGAAAACAGGATGGTCAGCGCCATGATGACCAGGCCGCCCGCCAGACCGAAGGTGACGGAGGTGTGCAGGGCCTTTTCCGCCCGTTCCCGGTCGCCGGCCCCCATGGCCTGGGAAGCCACCACGCTGGTGCCCACGGAGATGCCCGTGAACAGGCCGATGGTCACGGTGATCAGGGACGAGCTGGCGCCCACCGCCGCGGCGGCAGTACGGTCCAGCAGGTTGCCCATGAACAGGAAATCCACCGTGTTGTACAGCTGCTGGAACAGGCTG
>CAMZIS010000055.1 GCA_947307285.1 uncultured Peptococcaceae bacterium
CTCGTTGCAAAGAGCCGGTATCGTGTCCAGATCGGGCATATATTTCCCCGTCTCACAGCGGGAAACGGTCTTGTTGGTGACGCCGAGCTTTTCACCCAGCATTTCCTGTGTCAGGTTCTTCTGTTTCCTGTTCTCCGCGATAAAGCTGCCTATCTTGCATTGATCCATGACTGCGCGCCTCCTTTTTGTGATGAAAGCGTAGCACAAATGACGCGCCTTGTCTTCCCCACAGATGGCGAATAGGGGGAAGCCCTGCTCATCACAGCTCTTTTTCCGCCAGCAGATACTTGCCCCGGCCCCCCGGCATGGGCTCGCCGAAGACGACGGCGAAGCCGTCGCCTATTATCACCGCCGCGTCGGGATAGAGCAGGGCTTCCTCCACCGCCTGGGAAAGAAGCAGCGTCTGCCCTTCCGGGAAGGCAGGGGCGAGCATGAGGCAGGGCCCCTCCTGCTCCCGCAGGAAGGTCCGGAATTCAGCCCGGCGCTCCAGGTCTTCGCCCTGCAGCACGATCTTCGCCGGGTCCAGCAGCTCCGGGGCCTGATGGCAGAAGCGGTCCACCGCGGCATAGCGCTTTTTGGGCGAACCCAGCTCATAGAGGAGCCGCCGGCGCCGCTCTTTGCGGATGAAGCTGTTCACGAAGCGTTCTTCTGCCGTAGTATCCATATCCTTCTCCGTCAAAGCTATTCCCTCAGGAAGTCCAGCACCGCGCGGTTGAAGGCCGCGGGACTTTTGGCGGCGATGAAATGCCCGCCCTCGATGAACACCAGCCGGCTGCCGGGGATGCTGCGGGCGATGAGCTCGCTGTGGGACCGGCGTATTATGTCCCTGGTGCCGGCGACGACCAGGGTCTTTGCCCGGACTTTCGCCAGTTCCCCGGGGCGGACGTTCGGCTCGTTGACCATCAGGCCCAGCATTTCCGCATTCGCTTTGGCGGAGGCGCTCTTTGCGGCAAACCGTCGGGCTGTGCGGTAGCCGAGCTCGATGGGCAGCTGGGCCCGCCGTTTCACGCCGGAGGGGTCCAGGTTCGCGCCGTTCAAAATCAGCCGCTCCACCCGGTCGGGATAGCGCAGCGCGAAGATCAGCGCGATGTTGCCGCCGTCGGAAAAGCCCAGCAGATGGGCCTTTTTGATGTCATGTCCATCCATAAAGCCCAGCAGGTCGTCGGCGAACTGGCTGATGGTGAAGGGAGCTTCGCCCCGGGGCGTTTTGCCGTGGCCTCTGGTGTCCGGGGCGTATACGTGATAGCTTTCGCTGAAGGCGTCCAGCTGGCTCTGAAAATAGCCGCAGCTGCCGCCGTTGCCGTGGAGCAGTATCAGGGCCGGGCCCTGCCCTTTTTCCATGTAAAAGTGCTGGATATCCATGAAATGTCAAACTCCGGCAGATCTTTCCGTGCCTAACGGAAAAGGGCCCGCCGTGACGCTTCCCCGGGGAAAGACGATGCAGCGGGCCGTGTTCGTTTCAAAGGGTTATCGATGCTGCCGCCCGCCTATTCCTGCGGCGCGGTTTCCTGGGCCCGCGTAGTTTCCTGGGCCCGTGCAGCTTCCTGCGCGTCGAACCAGCGCCTGGCGTAATCCGCCAGCAGGGGCACGAACTGCTTGATCTCCAGACCGGTGGTGTTGACGCACAGGTGGTAGCTTTCCCGCTCGCCCCAGCCGGTGTTGCCCACGATGCTGTGATAGTTGGCCCGGGCCTTGTCCACCTGTTTGATCTTCTTTTCGATCTCCCGGTCGCTCAGCTCCTCGCCCATGCCGGCCCGCTGGCGGCAGCGGGCGATCTTGGCGGGCAGGTCGGCGTAGACGAACAGCTTGAATGGATGCAGGTCGTCCAGCACGGCGTCGGCGCTGCGGCCCACGATGACGCAGTCCCCGTTTTCGGCCAGCCGCCGCACCACCTGGTTCTGCACCATGAACAGCTCGCACACGTTGTCGTTCATCATGGCCACGTGGGAAAAGGTGTGGGAAAAGGTGAAACGGAAATTGTGCAGCAGGCCCTTGTCCAGGGCGTATTCCACGTAGTTCTCATCCATGGCGCTTTTTTCCGCCACTTCGGCGATGATCTCCCGGTCGTAGTAGGCCACGCCCAACTCGTCGGCCAGGCGTTTGCCCACCTCCCGGCCGCCGCTGCCGAATTCACGGCTCAGGGTGATGATCCGCATAAAAGTCCCTCCTTGCCCGGTCTTTCAGTACAGCTGATACTATTATAATTCGTGCCGCTGCCGGCGTTTACCTCCCCGAAGCGTCGGCCCGGGCCGAAGGCGGCAAAAAAGCCGCCCGGAGAGGGCGGCTTTTCTCGTTTGGCAAGGGGCCTGTTTTATATCCAGCCGCAGTAGGGCTTCTGGGTGCAGGCCTTGTGCATGAAGTTGATCAGGGTGATGTAGTCGAACACGGGCAGCTGAGTGGCGGCCTGTACGGCGTAGGCGTAAGGAGGCATGTCGGAGCATTCCAGCAGGATGGCGCCGATATCGGCGTTCTCCTCCAGCAGCTCCATGGCCTTGGCCGTGATCTCCTGATGCACGCCGGCGTTGTCGAACACGCCCCGGTATTCCAGGATGGCGGAAAAGTTCGGTTCGTGGCGCATATCCTTGATGATCAGGTCCGAGGTGTCGCCCACACGGCAGGACTTGAACAGCTTGGGCTTGAGGGAGGAGGCGTCAGCGGTGAGGATGCCGATCTTCTGGGAGGGCTTGATCATGGAGCGGATCCAGGGCACCATGACGATGGTGGACAGGGCCACCGGGATGTCCAGGGCCTCGGCCACCTCGGAATGGAAATTGCCGAAAAAGCCGCAGGCCGAGCACAGGGCGCGGATGCCCTCGTACTGGATCATGTGCTCGCCCAATTTGATGATGTCGTCGGCTATGGAATCGTCCGCCGCGAACAGACGGTCGATGTCCAGCCCGGGCACGCCCCGCATGCGCACGGGGAAGTCGTAGGAATAGGCGTTGACCACGTTGCCGGGGACGAAGGGGTAGTAAACGTCCTCGATGTAGATGATGCCTACCGAATAGCCGGCGATCTGCTGATGGTCCAGCATCTGGACCTGGGACTCGATCTTATCCTGAGGCACGAAATAGCCGTACTGGCGGTTCTTGACGTATTTGGCCATAGGGAATGGTCTCCTTTCTCCGGCGGCAGGGACCGGCCGGCGCCCGGCGGCGATAATAAGTATTAAGTTTATTACAAGAAGCGATTGCTATTATAAAAGCAGTTTATTATATAAGTGAATTATTGTCAATCAGCTTAACATTTTTAACCGTAAGGCGGTTCAGGTTCAGCCTGCCTGTGACAGGTTTCATGCGTACGCCGCATAAAATACGGTTTTCCATGAAAATATGGGCTTGAACACGGACCGCCCCCGCAGGTCCCTTAAATTGTAATTTATCGATATATGGTGTATAATATCTAAATTAATACTAAATCTCGGACAAGTTAGGGAGGAACGCCTATGTCCCTGCGTTTTCGCTGCGCCATGCTGGCGGGGAAATTGACCGCCTGCCTTATCCTCCTGATCGACAAAGAAATAGGCACCCGCCTCCCCGGCGTGGTGGCCCTGAAAGTGGACCCGCAGCTGCTGCGCCACATCAAGGGCGTGACCCGGGAGAACACCGTCTTCGTCACCGGCACCAACGGCAAATCCACCACCACCAACCTCATCGCCCACGCCCTGCTTTCCGCGGGCCGCCGCGTGGTGTGCAATTTCGAAGGCGCCAATCTGGAAAGCGGCGTGGTCTCCACATTGCTCAAGCAGACCGGCTGGGACGGACGGCTCAAGGGCGATATCCTGCTGCTGGAGACGGACGAGCGCTTTTTGCCCATCATCAGCGAAAAGCTGCCCCCGGGCCACCTGCTGGTGACCAACATCCAGAAAGACCAGGTCCAGCGCAACGGCGAACCGGACCTGATCCTGAAAAAGATCGCTTCGGTCATCAATAAAGACGTGACCCTCTACCTGAACAACGACGAGCCCAATTCCGGCGGCCTGGCTCAGCTCGCGGGCAAGGTGGTGCGCTACGGCGTGGCCCCCCACAGCCGCTCCTTCAATAAAAATGACGACTTCTTCGCCGTCACCCAGCCCTGCCCCATCTGCGGCTCGCCCATCCGCTTTACGACCTACAACATCGACAACATCGGCCCCTTCCACTGCTCGGCCTGCGATTACGCCTCCGCGCCCCGGCCCGATTTCCTGGCCGAGGAGGTGGACCTCGAATCCTGCCGCTTCACGGTGAACGGGGAGCCCTACGGCTTCACCTATTTCACCCCCTATTTCCTCTACTGCTATATCGGGGCGGTGGCGGTGGCCCGCGGCTTCGGCCTGACCGCGGAGGAGATAAGCTCCTCCTTCCTCTCCTTCCAGCTGCCCGGCGGCCGGCTGGAGGACGTGCGGGCCGGGGGCCATACCATCCGCTACCTGCGCATGAAGCAGGAGAACCCGGAGACCGTCCAGTCCGCCATCGACGTGATCGCCGCGGACCACAGCGAAAAGATCCTGCTGCTGGGCCTGGACGAGCTGGTGGATTTCCACCCCCATTACACCAACACCTTCTACACCTATGACTGCGATTTCTCCGGCCTCATCGATTCCGACGTCAGCCACTACATCTGCTTCTCCGGTACCGTGGCCTATGACGCGGCCCTGCGCCTGATGTACGCCGGCGTGCCCCGGGAAAAGATCACCATCCTGCCCACCAATGACGACGCCACCATCGTGGCCGAGCTGAACAAGCACGAATGCGCCAACGTGTATCTGATCACCTGGCTCCATAAATACGAGCATCTGGCCGAATACGCCAAAAAGCACGCGGAAGCCTGAGGAGGGACGAGCTATGACGATGAATGAAAGGGCGGAGACTGCCGCCAAAGAAAAGCTGAACATCCTGTGGCTCTACCCGGACGTGCTGGACCTGCACGGCGGCCGGGGCGACCTGATGGGCCTGGCCCACGCCGCGGAGCTGCTGGGCCTTGAGCCCGAGATAAAAAGAGTGGACGGCTTCGACGACGAGCCTGATTTCGACTGGGCCGACATCATCTGGCTGGCCCCGGGGGAGGTGCGCTGCGCCGGGATCGTCGCGGACAAGCTGCGTCCCCGCCTGGACGCGCTGCAGGCGGCGTTATCCCGCGGCGCTTTGCTGGCGGCCATCGACAGCAGCGCCGCTGCGGTGGCGAAGCAGACCTTCCGCCTGGACGGCTCCGTCTTCCGGGGACTGGGCCTGGTGGATATGGACTGCCGCGAGATGGACCAGGTGGTGGGCAACGACATCTGGTTCGCCCTGCCCGACGGAGAAGAGGTCATGGCCATCCAGATCAGCCTGCTCAAGCTGGAGCTGGGAGAACAGGCCCAGCCTCTGGGCCGGGTGGTCTACGGCTACGGCAACGACGGCAAAGGGGGCGAGGGCGCGGTCCAGGGAAGCGTGGTGGTGACCAACGCTTTGGGCCCGGTCTGCGTGAAGAACCCCCGCTTCGCCGCCCGCCTCATCTGCAAGGCCCTGGCCGGCCGGGGCGTGGAGCTGACGCCGGACATCGCGCCGGAGCTGACCCAGGTGGAGGATATGTCCTTCGACCTCATCCGCACCTTCATCCACAAAAAGCAGGCCGGGTAACAGCCGGCCATGCAGGAGTTTTATTATAAGCTGATCGAAGACGGCAGCTATTGCGTCCTGGGCTACCGGGGCGACGAAGAGAGGGTGAACGTCCCCGCCTCCTATGGCGGACTGCCGGTGACCGTGCTCAACGACCGCCTGTTTCGCGGCCATGAGGAGATCACAGACCTTTACCTTCCGGACAGCGTCACCGATATGGGGGAATTCCTATTCGAAGGCTGCGTTTCCCTGCGGCGGGTAAAGCTGCCGGCGCAGCTGCGGACCCTGTGGGGCTGCACCTTTGCCCGCAGCAGCCTGGAGGAGATAGTTCTGCCCGATCAGGTGCAGACCCTGCCTTCCGGAGCCTGCCGTGACTGCCGGCAGCTGAAGCGGATAAGCGGCGGCGTCGGACTGCGCCGGGTCTATCCCTGGGCTTTCGAGGGCTGCCCGGAGCTGGCGGAGACCAGCTTCGGCCCGGAGGTGCAGATCAGCCCCGAAGCCTTTGCTCCCCGGCCCCGCGGCAAAGCATAGCCCATCCCCGCCCAACAAAAGAAAAGGCTGCCTCAAAGGCAGCCTTTTTATTATGTACTGATATGTTACTCATATGTACTCAGGAGCGGCCCGTCACCAGTCGCTGTCCCAGTCCGAGCCGCCGCCGCTCCAGTCCGAGCCGGAATCCCAGTCCCAGTCCGAGCTGTCCCAGTCGTCGTCCCAGCTGTCCCAGCTGTCCCAGGAGCTGTCGGAGTCGTCGTCATCGTCCCACAGCCAGGAAGAGGAGCCGCCGTCGTAATCGTAATCGTCGTCGTCCTCGCCGCCCCAGATGCTGCCGTGGTTGCTGCCGCTGCCGTAGGACTGGCCGTAGGAGGAACCGCTGTTGGGATCGACGCTGTAACGACCCGGGTCGATCCGCTCCACGATCAAGCCGATGACTATCAGCGCCACCAGAATGATGACCGCGGCCAAACAGCCGATGAGGCAGCCCTTGCCCACCTTTTTGCCGCCGCCGCCGGATTTGCGGGGCGGGGGCGTGTGGGGCGTGCCCTGGGCGCTGCGCCGCAGCTGCTTCTCCGCCGTCATCTCCGATTTCAGCTTCTGGTAGACCTCGTTGACGGCGTAGGCCTGGTCCTTGCCCTCGTAGCGGATGGCGCGGCTGCCGTCAGCCTTGTTTTTGTAGACCACGTAATCGCCGTCGTCCGCCAGATAGATGCCGATGGCCCGGGGCTCTTTATAGTCCTCGCCGATGAAAAAGCGCATCTGCTTCAGGGGCAGATTGTGCTGGCGGCAAAATTCCTGCAGCTCCTCGATGGTCTTGGGGACGCCGTTGGCGCTGCGCATCATGTTGTCATTGGGCGCGCCGCAGTTGCCGCAAAAGGCGTCGGCGTCGTCGATATAATGACCGCAGTATTCGCATTTGATCTGCATGGTTCGCTCCTGGGGCGCCTGATTGCAGCCGGCGGGAGATTTATCTTTATTTAATGATACGCTTTAAAAGGGATATTTGTCAATAGCGGGTCAGGGCCGGGACAGGACTGCCGCATAGGAAAAACGCCTTCCTGAAAGAAGGCGTTACGGATCACAAGCCTCAGTTCAGCAGGCCGCCCTTCATGCTTTCGCCGCTGACGAAGAAGGGGTCGCGGCCCTCCACCAGCCGCTGCGCCGCTTCGCCTTCCAGAGGCAGCAGGGCCAGAGGCAGGCCCTGACCGTATTTTTTGCCGGCGCTGGCCAGCATGGCGGTAAGGGTCTCGCGGCGGATGTCATGGAAATCCACCACCACCAGCCAGCTCTTGCGCTCCGGTTCGTCGATCTTCAGCAGCCAGGCCCGCTCCGCCCCTTCCAGGTTGTCCAGCAGCACATAGAGGGAGCCGGCCAGCTCCTGGGGGAAGGGCTCGGGCGTCACCACCCGGGTGTCGGCGGAAAGCCGCACCTGCTCCACCTCGCTCCTGC
>CAMZIS010000056.1 GCA_947307285.1 uncultured Peptococcaceae bacterium
ATAAGGCCTTTTGTTTCTATTACGAGGACAGCCTTTCCCGCCTTGCCGATATGGGCGCGGAGCTGGTGCCGTTCAGCCCTCTTGCGGACAATCATCTGCCGGAAAATATACACGGACTGTTCCTGTGCGGCGGCTACCCTGAGCTGTACGCGGAACGGCTTTCCGCCAATCAGACGCTGCGCCAAGACATCCTGCACGCCCTTGAAAACGGCCTGCCCTGCATCGCCGAGTGCGGCGGTTTCATGTATCTGACCCAGGCCATAGCCGGATATCCCATGGTCGGCTTCATCCCCGGCAGCTGCTCGGATAAGGGCAGGCTCACCCGTTTCGGATACGTTACGCTCACTGCCGAGCGCGACAATATGCTGTGCAAAAAAGGGGAGAGCATACCCGCTCACGAATTCCATCACTGGGACGCGGACCATGCGGGCGAAGGCTTTAGCGCCCGCAAGCCCGACGGACGGGAATGGGCCTGCGTCCACACGGGAGATACCCTTTACGCCGGTTTTCCCCATTTCCATTTTTACGCGAACGACGCTTTCGCAAACGGTTTCTATAACGCCTGCCTGAAGGAGAAACACAGATGCTCGAGATAATAAAGCCCATGGATATCGAAAAGCGCAGCTTTGAGATCATTTCCGGGATACTTGCTGAAGAAGGTATAACCCTAGATCCTCAAAACGAGCCGGTCGTAAAGCGCGTCATCCACACGACTGCAGATTTCGATTATGTCAAAAACCTCGTTTTTTCGGAAAACGCGGTACAAAAGGCCAAAGAAGCCCTGCTTGGCGGCTGCGATATCGTGACCGACACCCAGATGGCCCGCTCCGGCATCAATAAAACCATCCTGGCCCGGCTGGGCGGAGAGGCCCACTGTTTCATGGCCGACGCGGACGTGGCGGCCGAGGCAAAGGAAAGGGGAGTAACGCGGGCCTTCGTCTCCATGGAAAAGGCGTCGCGCCTGGAAAAGCCGGTGATGTTCGCCATCGGCAACGCGCCGACGGCCCTTATTGCCATCGACGAGCTGATAAAAGCGGGACGGCTTTCTCCCAAGCTGATAATCGGCGTACCCGTGGGCTTTGTTAACGTGGTCGAGAGCAAGGAGCTTATCATATCCTCCGGCGTGCCCCATATCGTGGCCCGGGGAAGAAAGGGCGGGAGCAACGTGGCGGCAGCTATCGTCAACGCGCTGCTCTACCAGATCGCAAGATGAAGGAGTTCATCGAACAGGACGGCAAACAGCTCAGGCTGGGCTATACCACAGGCTCCTGCGCGGCAGCGGCGGCCAAGGCTGCTGCCTGGATGCTGCTGTCGGGCCGGCGCAAGGAAAGCATAACTCTGGAAACGCCCAAAGGCATCACCCTCGATCTGGAGATCGAGGATATCGATATCTGCGATAACGCCGTTTCCTGCGCCGTCCGCAAGGACGCGGGCGACGATCCGGACGTGACCAACGGAGCCCTGGTCTACGCCAAGGTGTCTTTCTCGGACGCGCCGGGCGTTACTGTCGACGGCGGCGAGGGCGTGGGCCGCGTCACCAAACCCGGTCTCGACCAGCCGGTGGGGAACGCCGCCCTGAATTCCGTGCCGCGGAAGATGATCCGGGAGAACGTAGGGGAAGTGATGACGTTGTTCGACCATAGCGGCGGCCTTTCCGTCATCATCTCCATACCCGCCGGCGTGGAGCTGGCGAAGAAGACCTTCAATCCCCGCCTCGGCATCGTCGGCGGCATCTCCGTCCTCGGCACCACCGGCATCGTGGAACCCATGAGCGAAAAAGCGCTGGTGGATACCATCCGCACTGAGCTGAACCAGCATCAAGCCCTGGGAGAGGAAAACGTGCTGCTGACCCCAGGCAATTACGGTGCGGAGTTCATAAAAAACGGACTCGGCCTGGATCCGGAAAAGGCGGTGCAGACTTCCAATTTCATCGGCGATTCGATCGACCTCTGCGCGAAACTCGGTTTCCGCAGGATACTGCTTATCGGTCATATCGGCAAGCTGGTCAAGCTGGCCGGCAATATGATGAACACCCATTCCAAATACGGCGACTGCCGCATGGATATAATTGCAGCCGGCGCCGGAGCGGAAGGCGCGGACGCCGGGCTCATCTCGAGGATACTCGGCTGCGTGGCCTGCGACGAGGCGGTGCGGCTCATGCGGGAAGCCGATCCGCAGCTTGAACAAAGAACGCTGGCGCGGGTCACGCAAAGGGCACACGAAAACCTTTGTCACCGGGCGGGCGATATGAGCGCTGAGATGATCATGTTTTCCAAGGAATACGGCATGCTGGGCGAAACGGAGCACGCCCGTGAATACCTGACATTATTCAGGGAGGTATAATCAATGATACATTTTGTGGGGGCCGGATCGGGAGCGCCCGATCTCATCACCGTACGCGGCGCGCGGCTTTTAGCGGAAGCCGACGTCGTCATCTGGGCGGGGTCGCTGGTGAATCCGGAGCTGCTTTCCTACTGCAAAGAAGGCTGCGAAATCCACGACAGCGCCAGACTGACGCTGGAGGAAGTCATCGATATCATCAAAAAAGCCGAGGCCGAGGGCAAGACCACGGTGCGCCTGCATACGGGCGACAGCTCGATCTACGGCGCGGTGCGCGAGCAGTTCGACGAGCTGGATAAGCTGGGCTTCGCCTATGACGTCACTCCCGGCGTATCCTCCTTCTGCGGCGCGGCGGCGACCCTTAAAACCGAATACACCCTTCCCGGCGTAAGCCAGACGGTCATAATCACCAGGGCAGCCGGTAAAACGCCGGTGCCGGAACGGGAAAGCATCGCCTCCCTGGCCGCCCACGGCGCCACCATGGTGCTGTTCCTATCGACTTCCCTTACCGAGCAGCTGCAGGAGGAGCTGCTGCGCGGCGGGTACGGCGCGGATACTCCTGCCGCCGTGGTCTACAAGGCGACCTGGCCGGACGAAAGGATCTTCCGCTGCACCGTCGGGACGTTGCACGAGACCGTGTCCGGCAACGGTTTGACCAAGACCAGCCTTATCATCGTCGGCCATTGCATGGGAGAGGAATACTTGCGGTCGCTGCTCTACCATCCTCATTTCACCACGGAGTTCAGGAACGCTAAATGAAGAGCACCCTTTTCGCCTACAGCAAAAACGGTATAAAAACAGGCCGCAGGATAATGGCTGCGCTTGGCGGCGAGTTTTCCGCCTACACCGTGGAGCGGCTGGCAGGCGGGGATTTCCTGCCTTTGCAGAAGCCGGCGGCTCCTGTCTATAAAGAGGCGTTCTCGACGTCGGACGCGCTGTTATTCGTCTCGTCCTGCGGGATAGCGGTGCGTTCCATCGCCCCTTATGTTAGGAACAAGACGCAAGACCCGGCGGTGATAGTGATAGATGAGACCGGCAGATTCGTTATATCACTGTTATCAGGTCATATCGGCGGCGCAAATAAACTGGCGGAAGAGATAGCGGCGGCCATCGGCGCCGTGCCGGTCATCACCACCGCCACGGACGTGAACGGGCGCTTTTCCGTGGATACCTGGGCCAAGAATAACGGCTTCGCCATAGCCGATATGCAGGCCGCCAAAGCCGTTTCCGCCGCCATCCTTGAAGCGGACGTCCTCCTGACCAGCGTTTTCCCCATAATAGGAGGACTGCCCAAAGGCGTCGTTTCCGGACAGAGCGGGCAAGTTGGCATCTCTCTGTCATATCTAAAGGAGGCCCCTTTCGGGACCACCCTGCGCCTGATCCCGAAATGCCTCAGCGTCGGCGTGGGCTGCCGCAGGGGCACAGGGGAGGAGACGATAGCAAGGGCGATCGCGCGGACGTTTGGCGAAAACGGTCTGGATGCCCGCGCCGTCAAACGCGTGGCTTCGATCGACCTGAAACAGGACGAGCCGGGACTGATTAGCTTCTGCGAAAAGGCCGGTATCCCCCTTAGGTTCTATTCCGCTGAACAACTTAACGAGGTGGAGGGGGAATTCACCCCGTCCCGCTTCGTCCGGGAAACCACCGGCGTCGACAACGTCTGCGAACGGGCGGCCATGATCGGCGCAGAAAAGCTGCTTGTAAAAAAGACGGCGGCAGACGGCGTTACGGTGGCTGTCGCGTTGATAAAAATGGAGGTGCGCTTTGAGTAAGCTGTACGTAGTGGGGATCGGCCCCGGTAACTATGAAAACATGACGGTCCGGGCGGATGCCGCCCTGAAATCTGCCGATACGATCATCGGTTATCACGTATACGTCGATCTGGTGCGGGACCGCTATCCCGATAAGGAATTCATGACCACCCCCATGACCAAGGAGACTGAACGCTGCCGTATAGCCCTTGACGAGGCTGCCAAGGGCAAGAACGTCGTTCTCATCTGTTCCGGCGACAGCGGCATTTACGGTATGGCCGGGCTTGTGCTCGAGCTGCGTGGGGCGAACAGTGTTCCCGAGGTCGAAGTGATCCCCGGGCTTACTGCGGCGGCTTCCGGTGCCGCCCTCTTAGGCGCGCCTTTGACCCATGATTTTGCAGTGATCTCTCTTTCCGACCGGCTGACTGCCTGGGAGCTCATTGAAAAGCGGCTCTGCAACGCCGCGGACTCTGATATGAGCATCGTTCTCTATAACCCAGCCAGCCACGGCCGCCCGGATTCACTGAAAAAGGCTTGCGATATCCTCATGCAAACGCTGCCTGCCGACCGTTCCTGCGCGGTGGCGCGGAATATCGGCCGCGATGGCGAGGAACGCTTCTTTATGCCCTTGAGCGAGCTTGCCTCTTTCCCCGCGGATATGTTCTGCACAGTGTTCATAGGCAATTCCGATACTAAGATGATAAACGGCAACATGGTAACGCCGAGAGGGTACAGGAATGTATAAGCTGTGTGTTTTTGCCGGCACGACAGAGGGCCGGCGGCTGGTCGATTTTCTGAAAGAGCAGGACGCACTGATCACCGCCTGCGCCGCCACAGAATACGGCGGGGAATTGATCGAGCCGTCCGCAGGACTTCAGGTGCTGACGGGCCGGATGGATGCGGCGGAAATGGAGGAGCTTTTTGACAGGGAGCGCTTCCATCTGGTGATCGACGCCACCCATCCTTACGCCGCTGCAGTGACGGAGAATATAGTTCACGCTTGCAGCCGTACAAATACTGACTATCTCCGATTGGAACGCGAGGGGACCAGCGTTCCGGAGGGCGCGGTAAGCGTTCCGGATGTCGCTGCTGCCATCGACTATCTGAATGGGACGACCGGTAATATCCTGCTCACCACGGGTTCGAAAGAGCTTGCGGAGTTTTCGCGGCTGACCGGTTTTGCGGAGCGGGTCTTCGCACGGGTACTGCCTGTGGAGAGCTCCATCGCCGCCTGCAGCGAAGCCGGGCTCAAGCCCTCCCATATCCTGGCTATGCAGGGACCGTTTTCAGCGGCCATGAACGTGGCGATGATCGGATCGGTCAACGCCGCCTACGTCGTTACCAAGGAGACCTGCCGGGCGGGGGGCTTTGACGAAAAGGCCTTTGCCGCGAAAAAGACCGGCGCCACGCTGATCGCCATCGGCCGTCCCGATCCGGTCGCGGGCGGTATCTCTTTTCGCGATACGCTTGACCGTCTGGAACAGCGCTTCGGTTTTAGTATGCGCCCGCAGGTCGCGGTTATCGGCATCGGCCCCGGCAGCCGCAAGAATATGACGGCCGAAGCGCTGGACGCGGCGGCACAGGCCGAATGCCTGATCGGGGCCGGGAGGATGCTGGAGATCGCCCGCGCCGATCAGACGGTATTCGAGGCCTTCGCTGCGGACGAGATCGTAAGCATCATTCGGGAGCGCAGAGACTGTTCCCGTTTCGCGGTCCTGTTCAGCGGCGACGTGGGCTTTTTCAGCGGCGCGAAGAAGCTCCTGCCCAAGCTGGATTTTTGCGACGTGCGTATTATACCCGGCGTCAGCTCGCTGACCTATCTGTGCGCGAAGGCAGGCGCTTCTTATGAGGATACCCTGTGCGTCAGCCTGCACGGAAGACAGGGCAGCATCGTTCCCGCCGTCCGCGGCAACAGGAGCGTTTTTGCGCTGGTGGGCGGGGAGAACGGCGCAGGAAAGCTCATCGACGAGCTGGATGCCTCCGGCCTCGGCCAGGTCCTCGTCACCGTGGGAGAACGGCTGGGCTACGCGGAAGAAAGGATAGTTTCCGGCAGGGCTTCCGAGCTGAAAGGCGGCTCGTTCCACGCTCTATCAGCGGTGCTGATCCAGAACGATCATCCGGAGAGCGCGGCCTGCGGTCTTCCTGACGAAGCCTTTTTAAGGAACGCCGCAGATAAGCCCGTGGTGCCAATGACCAAAGCTGAGGTGAGAGCAGTGGTCATGTCCAAGCTGCGTCTGCTCCCCGATTCCGTCTGCTGGGACGTAGGCGCGGGCACAGGTTCCGTATCCGTCGAAATGGCGCTTAATGCGTGCAAAGGCAAGGTCTATGCCATAGAGAAAAAGCCGGAGGCGGTGGCTCTGCTCAAAAACAACATAGCCTCCTTCGGTCTGGCGAATATCGAGGTAGTGGACGGCTCCGCGCCCGAAGCCTGCGCGGATCTTACCGCGCCGACCCATGCCTTCATCGGCGGCAGCTCCGGCAACGTGCGGGATATCATCGCCCTGCTGCTGGCGAAAAATCCAAGCGTAACAGTGGTTGCCACGGCGATCTCCATCGAGACCGTGGCGGACCTGAACGCCTGCCTGAAGCAAACCGGCTTCACAAAAACGGAAGTCGTGTGCCTCAATGTGGCGCGAGCCAGAACGGTGGGGGACTACAGTCTGATGACGTCCCAGAATCCTATATATATCTTCACTATGCAGGCGAGCTGATGTTTGGTCACTGGTCGCTATACGCTCTCTTTTTGGGAGCGCTCATGGATTTTATCGTCGGGGACCCGCACCGTCTGCCGCACCCTGTCGTGCTGATGGGGAAGCTCATCTCGTTGCTGGAAAGATGGCTGCGGCGTCTGTTTCCCAAAACGCCGCGGGGCGAGAACTGGGCTGGCGCCGCGCTGTGGCTCGTCCTGTCCGCCCTGGCCTTCCTGGTCCCGGTCGCTTTGCTGATGCTGTGCCACCGGGTCTCCCACTGGCTCGGCTTTGCCGTGGAAGCCGTGATGTGCTGGCAGTGCCTGGCGGCAAGGTCCCTGGTCCGCGAGAGTATGAAGGTAAAAAAAGCCCTGGATTCCGGCGATATCGACGCTTCCCGCAAGGCGGTCTCCATGATCGTAGGCCGCGATACGGAATGCCTGGATGAAGCCGCTGTCGCCCGCGCCGCCGTGGAGACCGTGGCGGAGAACGCATCCGACGGCGTCATCGCGCCTCTCCTCTTTCTGGCCGTCGGCGGCGGCCCGCTGGGCATGCTGTACAAGGCGGTCAACACCATGGATTCCATGCTGGGCTATATCGAACCGCCGTACAGACATTTCGGCCTGGTCCCAGCGAAGCTGGACGACGTTTTCAATTTCATCCCGGCCCGGCTCTCCGCCCTGCTGATGCTGGTGGGC
>CAMZIS010000057.1 GCA_947307285.1 uncultured Peptococcaceae bacterium
CAAAATGCGTTCCTTGGGCTTCTTCAGACCGTAATGATCCTGCTCCAGTATTTTCTCCGCCTTGACGATGTCCAGGTTTTCCTCGCTCTTTTTATCCCAGGGCAGGGCGAGCAGGGTGTCCAGATAGTTGGTGATTACCATGGCCTCGGCCACCATGGCGGGCATCTTTTCCAGGCGCTTCAGCTCCTGCTCCACCCGTTCCATGGCGTAGTCCGGCAGATGGGCCTCTTCCGCCTTGCGGCGGTATTCCTCCACCTCGGAGCTGCGGTCTTCACCGTCGCCCAGCTCGGTCTGGATGGCCCGCATCTGCTCCCGCAGGTAGTAGTCCTTCTGGCTCTTTTCCATCTGCTGGCGGGTGCGGTTGGCGATGATCTGCTCGATCTCCATGATCTCGGTCTCCCGTTCCAGCAGACCGATGAGCTGTTCGATGCGGCGGGCCACGTTGGTGGTCTCCAGCAGTCCCTGCCGATCGTCGGAGGAGAGCTCGAGATTGGAAGCCACCGCGTCGGCCAGCTGAGCCGGGGCTTCGATGTTGGTGACGGAAGCCACCACGTCGGGACCGATGCGCTTGGAGCTTTTGGCATATTCCTCAAAGCCGCTTCTGAGCAGACGGGTATAAGCCGCCAGCTCCGTGCCGTCGGCGCCGGATTCTTCCCGCAGGGGCTCCACTTCGGCCAGGAAAAAGGGCTCTTCCTGCAGGCTGCCGCACAGCCGGGCGCGGCAGACGCCTTCCACCATCAGCCGCACCGTGCCGCCGGGCAGCTTCATCATCTGACGGATGCGGGCGACGGTGCCGATCTCGTATACGTCCTCCAGCTGCGGATCGTCCACCTGGGCGTCCCGCTGCATGGTCAGGAAAATCTGGTTGTCTTCGCCGCTCATGGCGTATTCGATGGCGTTGATGCTGCGGTCCCGTCCCACGTCCAGATGGGTGATGGCAGTGGGGAAGACCAATACGCCGCGCAGCGGCATCATAGGCATGATGCGCCAGTCGCCGGGGCCGGGAGCCTGTTCCCGCAGGCGGCTGATCACACGTTTACGTTCCATAGTATGTACCTCGCAGGGAGTGTTGACTTTAGCTTGATTATATCATTGTTCGAGCCCCGACGCCAATGGGGAAAGACTGGCTGGGACGAGTTGGCAATCACGCCGGCTCGTCCTCGGCCTTTTTCGCGGAGGCTTTTTTCGCCTCCGGCTTTTGGGTCAGCAGCAGGGGCTGCTCTTTCTTTTCCACCACTTCCCGGGTGACCACGCATTTATACACGTCGGAGCGGGCCGGGGTCTCGAACATGGTGTTCAGCAGCAGGGTCTCCAAAATAGCCCGCAGTCCCCGGGCGCCGGTCTTGCGCTCCAGGGCCTCTTTGGCGATGGCGCGGACGGCGTCGTCCTTGAATTCCAGCTCGGTGCCGTCCATGGCGAACAGGGCCTGGTACTGCTTGATGAGGGCGTTTTTGGGCTCGGTCAGGATGCGCACCAGCGCTTCCTCATCCAGGGGATCCAGGGTGACGATGATGGGCAGCCGGCCCACGAATTCCGGGATGAGACCGAATTTCAGCAGGTCCTCCGGCAGCACGTGCTTGAGCATCTCCGGGCTCTTTTCGTCCACCTTGGCCATGATGTCGGCGCCGAAGCCCATGGTGCTCTTGCCCAGACGGTGGGCGATGATGCTTTCGATGCTGTTGAAGGCGCCGCCGCAGATGAAGAGGATGTTGGTGGTGTCGATCTGGATGAATTCCTGGTGGGGATGCTTGCGCCCGCCCTGAGGCGGCACGGAGGCGATGGTGCCCTCCAGTATCTTCAGCAGGGTCTGCTGTACGCCCTCGCCGGATACGTCCCGGGTGATGCTGGGATTTTCCGATTTGCGGGCGATCTTGTCGATCTCGTCGATATAGATGATGCCCTTCTGGGCCCGTTCGATGTCCCAATCCGCGGCCTGGATCAGCTTGAGCAGGATGTTTTCCACGTCCTCGCCCACGTAGCCGGCCTCGGTAAGGGAGGTGGCGTCCGCCACGGCGAAGGGCACCTGCAATATGCGGGCCAGGGTCTGAGCCAGCAGGGTCTTGCCGCAGCCGGTGGGGCCCAGCATGACGATGTTGGATTTCTGCAGCTCCACCTCGTCGGCGGCGCTGGCGCGACGGATGCGCTTATAGTGGTTGTAAACGGCTACCGCCAGATTTTTCTTGGCCAGCTCCTGCCCGATGACGTACTGATCCAGCACATCTTTGATCTCGGTGGGCTTGGGGATGTCGTAAAGCTCCTGCCCTTCCTCGTCCGGCTCGCTCAGGCCTTCGTCCTCGATGATCTCGTTACACAGGTCGATGCATTCGTTGCAGATATAGGCGCCGGGCCCGGCGATGAGCTTGGCGACCTCGTCCTGAGATTTGCCGCAGAAGGAGCAATGGGGAGTGTTGTCCGTGGGTTTGGTCATTGATTATCCTTTCTTGGATTACCCTTTTTTAACAGAAGCCTTGCGGGCGTCCACCACGTCGTCGATGAGGCCGTAGGCCTTGGCTTCCTGGGCGGTCATGAAATTGTCGCGCTCGGTGTCGGCCGCCACCCGTTCCTTGGGCTGGCCGGTGCGTTCGGCCAGGATGGTGGTGAGCTGATCCTTCATCCGCAGTATATGCTTGGCGTGGATCTCGATGTCCGTGGCCTGGCCCTGCATGCCGCCGATGGGCTGGTGGATCATGATCTCGGAATTGGGCAGGGCGAAGCGTTTGCCCTTGGCGCCGGCGGCCAGCAGGAAAGCGCCCATGCTGGCGGCCATGCCCACGCAGATGGTGGACACGTCGCAGCGGATATACTGCATGGTGTCGTAGATGGCCATGCCCGCGCTGATCACGCCGCCGGGGCTGTTGATATAAAGGTTGACGTCCTTGTCGGGGTCTTCCGCTTCCAGGAACAGCAGCTGGGCGATGATCAGATTGGCCACGTGGTCGTCGATCTGGCTGCCCAGAAAGACCACTCTGTCCTTGAGCAGGCGGGAATAGATGTCGTAGGCCCGCTCGCCGCGGTTGGTTTGCTCGATAACGGTGGGGATAAGGATACTCATGCTGTACGACCTCCTTTTACCGGGGGAGAGCCCCGGCTGACAGTTGCCGGCAGTGGCATTGTTCGGCGGCTGAACTGCCGCCCATAAATATACTGCGCGGGCCAACTATAAAATGTTTACCCGCGCAATAAGATGGTTATACCGGAATTATTCCGCTTCTTTTCCGTCCTCTTCGACGGGAGCAGCAGCCTCCTCAGCGGGTTTTTCTTCGGCAGGGGCTTCGCCGTTCAAAGCGTCCAGCTTGGCCTGGAGCTCGGCCCGGTCCAGCGTTTCGTCGGTGATGACGGCTTCGCGGTAGACCAGATCGGCGGCCTTGCCCATCTTGACGCTGAACTTGAAGTCTTCCATGCGGTCTTCGTCGGCCAGAGCCTTCTTGATGGCGTCCACGGGCTGCCAGTACTGGTTGGCCAGGATCTGCATCTGATCCTCCAGCTCTTCGTCGCTGACCTGGATGTCTTCGGCCTTGACGATGGCTTCCATCACCAGGTCGCGTCTGACCACCGACTCAGCGCGCTTGCGGTAATTGGCCTGGAATTCTTCCATGGTGCCGTTGGTGTATTCCAGGTACTGCTCCAGAGTAACGCCCTGCTGGGCCAGACGCTGTCTGACTTCTTCCATCTGGTGGGCCAGCTCGGTGTCGATCATTACCGGCGGCACGTCGATCTCGGCATTGTTCACAGCGGCGGCGACGGCCTCGTTGCGGGTGTTGACGTCGGCCATGCTCAGGCTCTGCTCGGTCAGGCGCTTACGGAATTCCTCCCGCAGCTGTTCCATGTTCTCGGCGGTCTCGCTGACTTCTTCCACAAAGGCCTGGTCCATTTCGGGCACGACCTTTTTCTGCACCTTCTGCACCTTGACTTCGAACACCACGGGGGCTCCGGCCAGATCCGGCGCCTGATAATCTTCGGGGAAGGTGACGTCGAGCTTCACGTCGTCGCCGGCCTTGGCGCCGATGAGCTTTTCTTCAAAACCGGGGATGAAGGTGTTGGAACCCAGCTCCAGGCTGTATCCTTCGGCGGTGCCGCCTTCGAAGGCCACGCCGTCCTTCAGACCCTTGAAATCGATGACCACGATATCGCCTTCCGCGGCTTCGGTGCCGAAGGGCGCGTCCTCGGTGCGGGTCAGGCGTTCCTGCTGGGCTTTCAGATCGCGGTCGATGTCCTCGTCGGTGACCTCGATGATCTTGCGGGTGATCTCCAGGCCCTTGTACTGGCCTAAGGTGACCTCGGGTTTGGCGGTGATGGTGAACTTATATTTGATGGGCTCGCCGGCCTTGAGCTGCACCACTTCTACCTGGGGCTGGGCGCAGGGCTCGACGCCGGTTTCCTTTAATGCTTCCGCATAGGCCTTGGGCAGCAGATCGTCAGAGACTTCGTCCATGATGGCGTCCATACCGACGAAGCTTTCCAGAACGGAGCGGGGCGCCTTGCCGGGGCGGAAGCCGGGGATGTTGACCTTCTGGGACAGGCGCTTGCAGGCGAATTTGATCGGCAGCTCGGTCTCAGCCGCCGGGATCTCGACCTCGACTATCTTCTGGTACTTCTCGCCGTCGGTTACGTTGAAATTCATGTTGTTCCTCCTAAAGATATATATTTATATTTTATTATCATCATCGCGAAACGACGCAAGTTAAATATATTCTTTATTAAATGAAAAACTCCTTTATTTCTTCAGCTTTATATCGATTTTTCCTTTACTGCCCCCGGCGGGCTGTGGTAAAATAAAAAATACGCGGACGTGGTGGAATGGCAGACACGGTGGTCTTAGGAGCCACTGCTTCGGCGTGCGGGTTCAAATCCCGCCGTCCGCACCAAAAGAACAGACCGGCTTTAGCCGGTCTGTTCTTTTGATAAAAACCGGGATTTGAACCCCGAGCGGTAGTGAATGGGGCGCCGCCGGTGGCGCGACACGCTCCGTGTCGTCACTGTGACGGAGCGGTTCTTGTCGTTTTTGGCCCGGTAAGCTACTTTTGTTTTGGCCGCGGCACAAAACAAAAGGGCGGGATGAAAGTGAAACCAAAAACATGCTTGCTGACCGGTTCGGGGCTGTTGCTTTCCTTTGCGTTGTGGACTATATTGATATTGCGCGTCGACGTGCGGCCCCTGGGTCAGAACGGAACGGATATCGGTCTGGCCGCGCTCAATCTGTGGTTCCACCGGCTCACCGGCGTGCATATGACGGTCTATACGCTTACGGATTGGCTGGGGTTAGTGCCGATACTCATCTGCCTGTGTTTTGCGGGACTGGGCGCAGCGCAGCTGATAAAAGGCAAAAGCCTGCGGCGGGTAGACCCGGACATCATCCTGCTGGGCATCTATTATGTCCTGGTCATCCTCTTGTACCTGCTGTTTGAGACTATACCCGTCAATTATCGGCCCGTTCCCATCAACGGCATGATGGAGGCCTCTTATCCGTCTTCTACCGTGCTGCTGGTGCTGAGCGTGATGCCTACCCTGAGTTTTCAGGTCTGGCGCAGGTCTGAAAACGTAAAGCTCAGGAAAGCCGCGGCTGCTTTCGCGGCAGCCTTTTCCGTCTTCATGGTGGCGGGCAGGGCTGTCGCCGGCGTGCACTGGCTGTCGGATATCGTCGGCTCTCTGCTGCTCAGCGCCGGTTTGTTCATGCTTTACAGGTATGCCGTCCTTGCGACGGATGAAATAGTGTCGAAAAACGAAGGTAGAAAAATATGGAGTTTCGTGAAAAACTGCAGGAATTGAGAAAAAGCAGAGGCCTGACCCAGGAGGAGCTGGCGGAAGCCATCTTCGTTTCCCGGACCGCCGTTTCCAAATGGGAATCCGGCAGAGGCTATCCCAGCATCGAATCGCTGCAGGAATTGTCCCGCTTTTTCTCAGTCACCATCGACGATCTGATCTGCCCCAAAGAGATCATGTCAGTGGCCGAAAATGAGAAAAAGAGTTTTGTCGATCAGTACGTCACGTTGATCTGCGGCCTGCTGGACGCTTTTTCGGCCCTGCTGCTGTTTTTGCCTGTGTTCCGGAACGGAACGGGCGCGGCGGCCGTGGCCCTGGGCGGCCTGACCGGCCTGCCGCCGTGGATAAAGACGGTGTTTCTGGTCCTGGTGGCAACGACTGTTTTGAACGGCATCTGCGCCGTGGTGGTCAGCCATTTCGATAAACCGGTATGGAACAGGCACCGGCTGATCACCGGCATGGCGCTTTCGGTGCTCTGCGCTGCTGTATTTATCGTGACCCGCCAGCCCTACGCGGGCATCGTCTGCTTCGCCATCCTGGTCGTAAAAGGTTTTTTGCTGATCAAAGCAAAATAGCGACCGCCGTTTTCAGGAGGATAAACAATGGATAAAAATGACTTCATCATTCGTTTGGAAAGAAAAGAAGACTACCGGGCCGTGGAAGAGCTGGTGCGGGAGTCCTTCTGGAACGTCTACCGCCCGGGCTGCAGCGAGCATTACGTGATCCACGTGCTGCGCGACGATCCCGCCTTCATCAAGGAGCTTGATTTCGTCATGGAACAGGGAAGCCGTCTCATCGGTCAGAACATGTTCATGCGGACGGTCGTCAATGCCGACGACGGCCGGGACGTGGACGTGCTCACCATGGGGCCCATCTGCATCGCGCCTGAGCTGAAGCGGCAGGGCTACGGCAAAAAGCTGCTGGACTATTCTCTGGAGAAGGCCGCTGAGATGGGCTTCGGCGCCGTCCTCTTCGAAGGCAACATCGGGTTCTACGGCAGGAGCGGCTTCGACTACGCCTCCCGCTTCGGCATCCGCTACCACGATCTGCCCGAGGACGCCGACGCCTCCTTCTTCCTCTGCCGGGAGCTGATCCCCGGCTGCCTGGACGGCGTCACCGGAGTCTACCAGACGCCCCGGGGCTATTACGTGGACGAGGCCGAGGTAGAAGAGTTCGACAAAAGCTTCCCGCCCCGGGAAAAGCTGCGGCTGCCGGGCCAGATCTTCTGAACGAAAAAGCACTCGTGCTTTGCAACAGCCGGACGGAGAACATCCGTCCGGCTTTTTGTCATATCCGCGTGCAGCCCAAAGCGGGGCTCATTCCAGCTTTTCGCATTCGTAGCTGCCTTTGATGAAAGTATTGTAATACCCGCCCGCTGAATCGGCGGCGATCAGCTCCAGATAGACCTGCTCCGGCACGTCCTTATAGACGTACACCCGCTCAGGGCTGGATACGAAGCGCACGGCCAGGGCCTGCCAGAGCCAGGAATAGCCCGCCTCCTGCAGAGCGCTGGAATCCAGGGCCTGCCAGCGGAAGGCTTCCAGATAGTCGTGGCAGGCGCTCCATTGCTCCAAAACCTGGGGATCGTCCCGCCATTCCTCCAGCTGGTCAAAAGTCAGGGCGGCCACGTCCAAAGGTTCCGGCTCTGGTTCCGGTTCGCTTTCCTGCTCCTCCGGCAGCGGGTCGGGCAGGGCGACAGCTTCCGCG
>CAMZIS010000058.1 GCA_947307285.1 uncultured Peptococcaceae bacterium
GGTCGCGTGGCAGGCGATCGCGTCGAGGATGGCGGGATCCTTGATGCCGAAGATCGGGATAGACTTTCCGTCCACGATCAGATGAGTCTCGTCAAAGCTGACTTCATGATCCCAGGTGCCGAAAGTGGAATCGTATTTCAGCAGATGAGCGAACAGCTCGGGACTGATAAGATCGTTGATTCCCACTACTTCGAGCTCCGGATCATCCCAGCACATACGGAAAAAGGGGCGTCCGATACGTCCGAAACCATTGATACCGATTTTAGTCATTGCGGTAATTCCTCCTGATGATATTTATTATTATTATTGAGAAGCAATTGAGAAATATCCATACAATAAATCTATTCTATCCGCTGCTGGAAAACCCTACCGGCGGCGAAAACTCTTTTTTGGCAGGCCCATCTCGTCACGGTATTTGGCGACGGTGCGTCTGGCAACGGGCACTCCCCTTGCGCGCAGGGCTTCTTCGATCTGACGGTCTGACAAAGGCGACGATTTGTCTTCCGCCGCCACCAGTGAGGCGATTAGTGAACGCACATAGGCACCGGAATAATTCCGGCCGTCCTCCCCGGCATAGGAACGGGAAAAGAAAAAGCGCACCGGATAAACGCCCCTTGGCGTATCCACGTATTTACCGCTCACGGCCCGGCACACGGTGGATTCATGCAGCCCCGCTTCTTCAGCCACCTGTTTCAGTGTCA
The DNA here is from genome assembly GCA_947307285.1 of uncultured Peptococcaceae bacterium. Lineage (GTDB taxonomy): Bacteria > Bacillota > Dehalobacteriia > UBA4068 > UBA4068 > CALXSV01. Next base: position 702 of record CAMZIS010000058.1, read on the forward strand.
AAGGCTGCAGCTCCTCAAGACCGCGGTTTAGAAAGCCTTCCTGACGATGCACCATTATTTTAGCTACTTTGATAATGGTTTCCCGACGTCGATCCATATTCCTGATCAGCTGACGGGCGTCGTTGATCTTTTGCTTAAGATAGTCCTGAGCCTCTTCGTTGGCAGCGCCCTGGTTCATCATCTCTTGATAATACGCGTTGACCCGCAGATGGTGGCGGCGGCTGCCGGTAAGCGTGACACGCCAGTCGTTATCCACCCAACGTACGATTATATCAGGCACGATATAAGATGGCTGTTCGTCGCTGAACACAAGCTGCGCCGGGCGCGGCTCCAGGGTGCGCACGTAATCAAGGATACGCCGCAGTTTACCTTCGCTCACGCCCAGTTCCCGACTGACGCTGCGAAAGCGGCCTGCCGCCAGATCGGACAGATGATCGCTGATCACGCGGACGATCAGATCACGTTCAGGATGGCGCATCGGCACCTGCAGACAGAGACATTCCACCAGAGAACGGGCGCCGACACCCGGCGGATCAAGTTTCTGCACTTCGGAAAGAGCCTGATCTATGACATCATTAGACAGATGCAGATCAGCTGCCATTTCCGCCAGTGGTATGCGCAGATAACCGTCTTCGTCAAGCGAGCGTATCAGGTTGAGCAAAGCCCTCCGCAGTTCCGGCGCATAACTGTTCATTGACAGCTGCAGCAGAAGATGATGGGACAGGTCGCCGTCATAATGCGCCAGAGAGCCCACCCGTTCTGAGGAAGCTATATCCGCGTCATAACTGCTGACGGGAACATAGTAATCGTCCGCGAATTCATCAAAAGAGCTGTCTTCTCCGCCAGCCGCAGCTTTTTCCCCGGCTGCAGGTCGCTCGGCAAGCTCTTCCCCCGGTTGGTCGGATTGGTCTTCCACCACGTTTTCCAGCACGGGGTTTTCCAGCAGCTGACGTTCCAGATAATCGTCAAGCTCCTGATAATTCAGGGTCAGCAGTTCCAGCGAATGTATCTGTACTGCGGACAGGACCTGCTTTTGCTCTTGATTAAGCCTGATTCCCGGCTGCAAAGATGCGGTCATCCTTCAATCCTTATCCCATTCTTCCGAGCCGTAAACTCTGATGTTCTCGGCAATTTCCGCCAGACGGCGCAGACGGTGATTCAACGCAGAACGTCCCAGTCCGGACAGCTCCGCCAGCTCGCCCAGATTGGCTTCCGGGTTGTCCAGACGCAGCTCCGCCGCGATCCTTAGATTCTGAGGCAGGGTCTCGAAACCGATATTCTCAATGATGTACTGGATATCCGCCGTCTGCCGCATGGCCGCATCAACAGCCTTGTTGATATTTGCGTTATCGCAGTTACGGCGGCGGTTGGTCTGATTGCGCACATCACGGGTAACACGCAGGCTTTCCAACTGCAGCAGGGCCCGGTGGGCGCCTACGATGTTCAAAAAAACGCTGAGCTGTTCCGCTCCTTTCAAATAGACGGTCTGGGTATCCCGGCGGGAAACGCTTTTTGCTTTCAGATCGAAAGCGGCCAACAGATCGATTATCAGAGAGGCCTGAGCGTTATCCAAAGAATCAATCTCCAGGTGATAGGACCCGGTCTCCGGATCGGTGACTGAACCGGACGCCAAAAAAGCGCCACGCAAATATGCCCGGCGGCAGCATGATTCCTGCAAAAACCGTTCACGCACAGCGTCGGTAAAATCAAAGTGCCAGACGATCTGCTCATCCACCATGCCCAACTCGGCCAAAAAAGCTCCCAGCTGATCCTGTGCCGGTATCTCCAGCGTATAGACCTGGTTCTTTTTCAGCCGGGAACGGCGGAAGGCAGTAACCTCCCGCTCCAGACCAAAATCCTTAGCCAGAGTATACATCTTTCGCGCCACGGCAGAATGCTCCGTGTTCATGACCAGAGAGACGCCCTTGCTGATGCGGATATTGCCGTTGATTAGAAAAAAGGCCAGAAATTCAGCTTTGCGGCAGCAGGACTTGCTGCTCATGACCCGGGCCAGGTCATCTTTCATACGTGTGGAGAAGGACATATCATCCCCGCTTCCTGTCAATATCACGATGACTTGCCGTCACCGTATAACCCAGCTCCCTGATGCGTCGCGCCAATTCTTCCGTCATGGCCACGGAACGGTGGCGGCCGCCGGTGCAGCCTACGGCCACGGTGAAATGCCGTTTGCCCTCCAGCCGGTAATTGGGCAGCAGGAAAGCCAAAAGGTCCATATACTTATCCATGAAGCTCCATGTCACTTCGCTGCCCAGCACATAATCAGCCACTTCCTGGTCCAGGCCGCAAAGCGCCTTTAATTCGGGCACGTAGTAGGGATTGGGCAGAAAGCGAACATCGATCACCATATCCGCGTCCGAAGGCAGTCCGTATTTGAAACCGAAACTGGTCAGAGAGATACTGATCTCATCGTCGTCGGGGCTGTTGAGGAACAGTTCGCCCAGCTTCTCCTTGAGCTGCCGGGCTGCAGTCTCGGAGGTGTCTATCACTATGTCCGCCTCACCGCGCAGGCTCTCCAGCAGTTCCCGCTCCTCGGCGATGCATTTGGTGAGCGACCGCTTTCCATCAGGCGAAAGAGGATGCGGCCGTCTGTTTTCTTTATACCGTCTGAGGATCACCTCGTCGCTGGCGTCAATGAACACCAGACGATAAGCCAGACCGTCCCGCTTCCAGCAGTCCAGCGCGCGGCTGATCTGAGGCAGCGCGGCCCGGCCGGCGCGGATATCCGCCACGATAGCGGTGCGCGGCATTTCCTCGTTGGACAGGCGCATGCCCTCCACCACCTTGGTCAGCAGCGCCGGCGGCAGGTTATCGATGCAAAACCAGCCCAGGTCCTGCAATTCCATGATGACCCTGGATTTGCCGGCGCCTGACATGCCGGTTATGACCAGGAGATTGGCATCAGATCTGTCAGCCATCACTTTTCCTCCTCTTTTTCGGTCTGCCGCAAATAATCGTACAATTCGGTTGCCGCCCTCCGGTTCATGGCCGGCGCAGCGGCCAGCTCGTCAACACTGGCATCTTTGATCCCGTCTAAAGAGCCAAAGGACTTAAGCAGGCTCTTACGCCTTTTCTCACCTATGCCGGGCGCCTCGTCCAGCAGGCTTTTAGTCTGGCCTTTGCCCCTCAGTTCGCGGTGAAAAGTAATGGCGAAACGATGCGCTTCGTCACGTATCTGCTGCAGGATGTGCAGAGCTTCGCTTTCCCTGGGCAGGAGCACCGGCGCGCTGCGTCCGGGCAGGAACACTTCTTCTTCCCGCTTGGCCAGGGATACGATGGCGGAAGGCACGGCCCCGATTTCCTGCAAGCGCTGACAGACCGAGCTGAGCTGGCCCTTGCCGCCGTCTATGACCAACAGATCGGGGAACATGGCAAATCCGTCGTTCTTACCCTTGGCCCTGTCTTCCATCCCGTGCTTCCAGCGGCGTTCCAACACTTCCTGAAGGGCGGCAAAGTCGTTGCTGCCGTCCAGGGTCTTGATCTTGAATCTGCGGTACTGTTTGGGATCGGGCACCCCGTTGGTGAACACGGTCATGGAACCCACCATATGGGTACCCTGAACGTGGGAAATATCGTAACACTCGATACGGGCGGGCGTCCGCGGCAGATCAAGGGTCTTCCTCAGCTCTTCCAGTCCCGCGGCAGCCTTTTCCTCCCGTCTGAGACGCGAAGTCAGATGATTGAGCAAAACGATGCGGGCATTCTCCGCCACCAGGCCCAAAAGTCTTTTTTTATCACCGCGCTGAGGCACGCTTACCGTCACTTTATGGCCGCTTTGGGAGGACAGCATTTCTTCCAGGGCGTCCTTGTCCTCCGGCATCTCACTGCAGCAGATCAAAGCCGGCGCCCGGTCGCCGCCGCCGTAATAGTCAACGATAAAGCGTGACAGCACCTGAGCTTCACCGCCAGCGGGAGCATGATTGAGAAAGAAATGCTCCCGGCTGACCACAACGCCGTCACGCAGGAAAAAGACCTGTACAACTCCAGCACTGTCCTCGTCAATACTGTCCCCGTCTCCGCAGGCGGCAGCGATGATGTCGCAATCGCCGCGGCCGGTGCCTGTGTCCAGCAACCGCTTTTCCTGCAGCTGCAGCAAAGCGGATACGCGATCTCTGTGCCTGGCTGCCTGCTCAAAATCCAGCTCTGCCGCCGCCTGTTCCATGGCCTGCCGCTCTTTTTTTATCAGCTCATGGCTTTTGCCCTGCAAAAACTGGGACACCTGATCCACGAGCGCAGCGTATTCCTCCCTGCTGATGCGGCCTTCGCAGGGTGCTAAGCAACGTCCGATATGGGCGTTAAGACAGGCTCTGCCGCCGGTTTTTAGAAGCATTCCGTTGCAGGTACGCAGCGGAAAGATCTCCAGAATAGCCTCGACGGCACGGTGCATGCCGCCCGCGTTCGGGTAGGGGCCGAAATAGCGGCTGCCGTCTGTTTTAGCCCTGCGAGCGATAAGCAGACGCGGATAATCCTCATTAAGCGTGAGTCTGAGGTAGGGATAATGCTTATCGTCGCGCAAGAGGATGTTATAGCGCGGCATGTGCCTTTTGACCAGGTTGGCTTCAAGGATAAGGGCTTCGTCTTCGGAATCAACGACCACCGTCTCGAAATCTACGATATCCGCTACCAGAAGCTCGGTTTTGGCATCATGAGAACCGCGAAAATAGGAGGACACCCGCCTTTTAAGGTTTACGGCTTTGCCCACGTAGATCACCGTGCCCGAAGCATCCTTCATCAGATAGCAGCCGGGCAGATCGGGCAGCTGTTTGAGTTTTTCCGCGATGACCTGATTCATGAATCAGCTTCCTTTTACAGCACGGTCTTCAGGTATTGCCCTGTATAGCTATGGGAAGAGGCGGCCAACTGTTCCGGAGTGCCGGCGGCTTTGATTTCTCCGCCCGCATCGCCGCCCTCGGGCCCCAGATCGATGACCCAGTCCGCCGACTTTATCACGTGCAGATTGTGCTCGATGACTACCACCGTATCTCCGTTATCGACCAAACGCTGCAGTATAGACAACAGACGGCCTACGTCATCGGTATGCAGACCTGTGGTGGGCTCGTCCAGGATATAAAGGGAGCGCCCGTTGGAACGTCTGGCCAATTCGGTGGCCAGCTTTACCCGCTGGGCCTCGCCGCCGGAAAGAGTGGTCGCCGGCTGGCCCAGCTTGATATAACCCAGGCCCACGTCCTGCAGGGTCTGGACCTTGCGTTTGATCTTAGGTAAATTGGTGAAAAAAACCACGGCCTCGTCTACGGTCATATCCAGCACGTCGGCAATGTTTTTGTCCCGGTAGTGCACGTCCAGGGTCTCTCGGTTATAACGCTTGCCGCCGCAGACCTCGCAGGGCACGAACACGTCCGGCAAAAAGACCATCTCGATGCGGGTAGAACCGTCGCCCTGACATGATTCGCAACGGCCGCCTTTAACGTTGAATGAAAAGCGTCCCGCCCGGTAGCCGCGGGCTTTGGCGTCCGGCGTTTGGGCGAACAATTCGCGGATGGTATCGAAAACACCGGTATAAGTTGCAGGATTCGAACGCGGAGTACGGCCGATGGGGTTCTGATCGATGAGTATGACCTTTTCCAGCTGATCCATGCCCTCTATCCCGTCGTTGGCCGCTGCCACCGTATGGGCCCGGTTCAGTTTACGGGCGCATTCTTTATACAGTATCTCATTGATCAACGAAGACTTCCCGCTTCCGGAAACGCCGGTGACGCAAACGAATTTGCCCAAAGGCAGCTCCACGTCGATATGCTTAAGGTTGTTGGCCGCAGCTCCTTTGATAAGCAGGCTATGGCCGTTGCCCGGGCGGCGGGTCTCCGGTACGGGGATGCTCTTTTTGCCGGACAGGTATTGCCCGGTGATCGACTCGGGGCACTGCATTATCTCCTGGGGCGTGCCTGCGGCCACGATTTGACCGCCCTGCTCGCCGGCGCCCGGTCCCACGTCCAGGATATAATCTGCGGACATCATGGTCTCTTCGTCGTGCTCCACCACCAGGACGGTGTTGCCGAGATCGCGCAGGTGCTGCAGGGACTGGATCAGGCGGGTGTTGTCCCGCTGATGCAGACCGATGCTGGGTTCATCCAGGATATACAGCACACCCATCAGCTGCGAGCCGATCTGGGTGGCCAGACGGATGCGCTGCGCCTCGCCGCCGGAAAGTGTGGTGGCGGAACGGGAGAGAGTCAGATAATCCAAACCAACGTCCACCAGGAAATCCAGACGGGCATTGATCTCTTTGAGTATGCGGCGGGCGATGATCAGCTCCCGACTGCTCAGCTTCAAGCTGTTCAGGAAATCGCGGCAGTTTCGCACCGTCATCCGGCTCAGCTGATCGATATTCAGATCCCCTACCGTAACGGACAGAGATTCCGGTCTGAGCCTTGCGCCGTTACAGGCAGGACAGGGCTTGGTGGTCATGTACTTGTTGAACTCTTCCTTTATCGCCTCCGAATTGGTCTCACGATAACGGCGTTCCATGTTGCCGACCAGACCTTCCCAATGATGCATCCAGGTGCGGATACGTGAACCGTCCGGTTCCATGTAGGTGATGGGGAACGTTTCCTTGCCGCAGCCGTAAAAGATGTCGTCCAAGGCCTTGCGCGGCAGATCTTTGATAGGCACATCCAGAGAAAACCCATG
>CAMZIS010000059.1 GCA_947307285.1 uncultured Peptococcaceae bacterium
AGGAAGCTCCTGCTGAAGAAGAGGCTCAGGCCGAAGAAGCTCCCGCTGAAGAGGCCCCTGCCGATTTAGACGAGCAGCCTCTCATCGCTGACGAGGAACCGGCCCAGCCCGCCGCTGCCGCTCTGTTCGCCGCCGGCGTTGCCGCTGCCTCCGCTCTGCCGGACGAAGCGCCCGCCGCGGAAGACGCGGACTATGCCCAGCGGCTCAGCGAAAAGAGCGCCGATCTGCTCCGCAGCCTGCAGCAGGGAGAAGAAGCCGCGCCCGCTCCCGAAGGCGAATATGCCGACTGGATGGATAACCTGGCCCGCGATCTGGGCCTTACCGCTCCCGCCGCCGAAGAGCCGGCCGGCGCCTCCGCCGACATCAAAACGCCGCCCCTGGACGTGTCCGAGGACGAACCCGTGATAGCCGACGCGGTGCTTTCCCAGGCCGAAGAACAGGCTGCCGACCAGGCTCACGAGGAAGAAGACGAGCTGCGCCGCTCCATTCTCACAGACGTGGATAAGGCGCCCAGCAACACCAAGAAGAAGAGTTTCTTCTCCTTTTTCCGCAGCTGATTTTCCTATTGACAACCACCTTTGCCGGTGATAAAATCAAATAGCTGTGTCATACCGCACTGAACTGGTTTAAGTACGCAAAGCGTCACCTTTTTCGGGCGAGTCTATATAGTAGAGGAGGTGCACACTATGTTCGCGATCATCGAAACCGGCGGCAAGCAGTATAAAGTCTCCGAGGGCGACGTCATCCGGGTCGAACTGCTCGACGCGGAACCCGAGAGCGAGCTGGCTATCGATAAGGTCCTGGCCGTGTTTGACGGCGAAAACCTGACTGCCGGCCAGCCCTACGTGGAAGGCGCCAAGGTCAACTGCAAGGTTTTGGAACATGGCAAGTCCAAGAAGGTCTTTGTGTTCCATTACAAGCCGAAAAAGAATATCCGCAAAAAGAACGGTCATCGTCAGCCTTTCACCAAGCTGATGATCGAATCTATCAGCTGCTAAGGTTCAAGCGACGTTGCAGCATACCTTATCAAGCAAGAAGGAGGTAACACCATGGCTCATAAAAAAGCAGGCGGTTCGTCCCGCAACGGCCGTGATTCCGCGGCGCAGCGCTTGGGCCTGAAGTGCGGTGATGGCGAGCTGGTTTCTGCCGGCTCCATCCTGGTCCGCCAGCGCGGCACCAAGTTCCATCCCGGCACCAACGTGGGCATCGGTAAAGACGACACTCTGTTCGCCAAGACCGAAGGCCGGGTCAAATTCGAAAAGAAAGACCGCAGTAAAAAACAGGTCAGCGTTTATTGATCTATGTGTCAAATCAAAAAGAGCTTCCCGCTGGGAGGCTCTTTTTTTATATCCTCATGGGATGTTATATTTAAAACAGTATAATAATTATACTGAATAAAAAATAGTGGCGCGTATTATCATGCATAAATGTTATCGATATGACCGCTGCTGTTATATGGCCCCGTCGTTGACCGGAGTTTCGGTTTGTTTCTTGTCATTTGACCTGTACTGTCCGCACAGCATAGCGATTGTTATTTGTGGAAATATTGACGGTATTTTTGGCCTGTTGCTATACTTTTCTATAGGTAAAAGTATATTGCCTAATCTGTTCTTTCACCGCCGCGCTGCCCCGCTGCGGATAATGTTTGCAACGCTTATATTATTCTTCAAGGAGGACAGTACATGAACATCAGAAGAGTTGCCCTGACCATCAATGGCGCCGAGCGTTTCGTCTTCTGCGATCCGGAAAAGGATTCGCTGGCTGACGTCCTGCGCCGGGTTGGCCTCACCGGCACCAAGATCGGCTGCAACGTCGGTCTGTGCGGCGCCTGCTCTGTCATCTTCGACGGCAAGCTTATCCGCTCCTGCGTCAAGAAGATGAAGAACGTCGAGGACTATTCCGAGATCACCACTATCGAGGGCATCGGCTCTCCCAACTATCCCCATCCCCTGCAGCTGGCCTGGGCCCGTTTCGGCGGCGTTCAGTGCGGCTTCTGCAGCCCCGGCTTCATCGTGGCCGCTTACGCCCTGCTGAAAGAGAATCCCGATCCCAGCCGTGAAGAGATCCGCGAGTGGTTCCAGAAGAACAACAACGTCTGCCGCTGCACCGGCTACGTGCCGATCGTGGACTCTGTCATCGCTGCCGCCAAAGTCATGCGCGGCGAAGCCCCCATCGAATCCCTGCAGTACGAAGAACCCGCTGACGGCGAATACTACGGCACTCCCGTCATCCGTCCCGTGGCTCTGGCCAAGGCCTGCGGCGTGTGCGACTACGGCGACGACGTCGCCCTGAAGATGCCCGCCGAGACCCTGCATCTGGCCATCGTCCAGCCGCGTAAGTACCATCACGCCAACATCAAGAGCATCGACTTCTCCGAAGCCGAAAAGATGCCCGGCGTGGTCAAGGTCCTCACCGCCAAGGACGTGCCCGGAACCAACCTGATCGGCGGCCGCCTGAACCATCCTCGCGGACTGGTCAACGGCGCTACCTGGCCTGTACTGAACGATAAGAAGATCTACCGCTACGGCGACGTGGTGGCCGTCGTTGCCGCCGACACCCGGGATCATGCCCGTGCTGCCGCCGCCGCGGTCAAGGTCGATCTGGAGCCGCTGCCCGAGTACCTGACCTACCTGGAAGCCGCTGTTCCCGACGCCATCGAGATCCATCCCGGCAACCCCAACATCTACCTGCATCAGCCTCTGTTCCACGGCGAGCTGGCCAAGGACGTCATCGCTAAATCCGACTACGTGGTCGAAGGCAGCTACATGTCCACCCGCGAACCGCATCTGAACATCGAGCCCGACACCATGCAGGCCTTCTACGATGAAAACAACAAGCTGACCATCGCCTGCAAGACTCAGGACGTTTACGGCACCATCGACTACATCGCCTCCGCCCTCGGTCTCGGCGGCGACGACCTGCGCATCATCGAGAACCCCACCGGCGCTTCCTTCGGCGCTGCCGTCAACCCCCATTCCTACGCCATCGCCGCTATGGCCGAAATGAACCTGAAGCAGCCGCTGACCTGGACCATGAGCTGGGAAGAGAACCAGCACTTCGCCGGCAAGCGCGCTCCGGTGTGGACCAACGGCCGCCTGGCCTGCGATAAGGACGGCAAGATCACCGCTATGGAACTGGATATGGGCTGCGACCACGGCGCTTACCATGACATGGCTGAGTACCTGAACAACCGTCTGGTCCGTATGGCCGGCTTCCCCTACAGCATCCCCAACTGCACCGGCATCTTCCGCACCGGTTACACCAACCATCAGCTGGCCACCACTTACCGTGGTTTCGGCGCTCCTCAGTGCCAGACCGTCAGCGAAGCTTTGATGGATCAGCTGGCTGAAGCCTGCGGCATGGATCCCTTCGATTTCCGTGAAAAGAACATCGCCCGTCCCGGCGACTACACCATCAACGGTTATCCTTACCGCGAATATCCTATGCCTCAGATCTTCGAGAAGGCCCGTCCCATCTACGAAGAAATGAAGAAGCGTGCCGCTGCTGAGAGCACTCCCGAGAAGAAGCGCGGCGTGGGCATGTCCATCGGCGGCTTCACCTGCACCGGCGGCAACGGCGACTCCGCTGCTGTCTATCTGGAAATGAAGCCCGACGGCTCCTTCGTCAACTACAACACTTGGGAAGATCAGGGCCAGGGCGGCGACGCCGGCACTGTGGTCCATACCGTGACCGCCTTCAACAAGTTCGGCTACAAGATCACCACCGACAAGATCAAGACCGTCCTCAACGACAGCCGCGATTGCCCGAACTCCGGTATGGCCGCCGGTTCCCGCTGCCACTACATGATCGGCAACGCCACCATCGATGCTGTCAAGCAGATGCTGGACAACATGAAGAAGGAAGACGGCACCTGGCGCACCTATGACGAAATGGTCAAGGACGGCAAGCCGCTCAAGGTCAAGGGTTATCACGAAGTGGCCGGTCTGGGCCTGGTTGGCCTGGATCCCAACGACGGCACCATCAACGTCACTCCTACCTTCATGTACTGCATGAACATCGCTGACGTGGAAGTGGATACCGCCACCGGCAAAGCCACCGTCAAGCATTACACCATCATCGACGATATCGGCGCCGTCGGCAACGAGATCTCCGTTGAAGGCCAGGCTTACGGCGGCATCGCTCATGGCATCGGCTTCGCTCTCCAGGAAGACTATCATGATGTGAAGAAGCACGGCAACATCAAGGGCGCCGGCGTCAACTATCCGCTGGACACCCCGGACGACATCCAGATCGTCCACTGCTTCACTCCTCGTCCCACCGGTCCTTGGGGCTCCTCCGGCTGCTCCGAAATGTATCAGTCCTGCCAGCATATGGCCGTCATCAACGGCATCTATCATGCTTGCGGCGTACGCATTTGGGAACTGCCCGCCCTGCCCGCCAAGATCAAGGCCGGTCTGGACGCCATCGCCGAGGGCAAGCAGCCCTACAAGCCCGAGAAGTACTTCCTGGGCGGCGACATGTACGACGAGTTGGAAGAGATCAAGGCCAACCCCGTCTGATAAACAATGTAACCGTATCGATCTTAGGTGGAGGCGGGCTGACCCCCTCCACCGCTTTTTTTAAGTACGCCTTCCTGGTTACAGGAGATGGCGCACCAGTGTTAAATTATATATGTTAGAGAATAGTTAACATTGGCGAGGCTCTATATGGACAAATTCAACAACGATTATGCCAAGCCCTGTGCCCGGGGGGACGCGCCGTTTTGTACCGACGCCTGCCCTTTCCGGCTGGACGTGCGCGATTTCATCAGCAAGCTGGAACGCGGCAGCTTCGGCGCGGCCTATAAGTCTTACCGGCAGTCCGTGGTCTTTCCCGCCCTGATAACGGAGCTGTGCGACCAGCGATGCGCCGACGTTTGCCCCCGTCGGGAAAGCGACGAGGCGGTGCGGATGCGCGCTTTGGAGCAGGCGGTGGTGCAGCATGCGCCGGATCATGCGCCGGTACGCTACAATCTGCCGGCCAAGACCCAGCGAGTTGCCGTCATCGGCGGCGGTCCCTGCGGTCTGGCTTTTGCCATCCGCCTGGCGGCCAAGCGCTATCCGGTGACGATATATGAAAAAGAGGAGCGGCTGGGCGGCTCCTTCCTGAAACTGCTGGACGAGGCTTTGGTGGCGCAGGAGATCGAGCTGCAAAGCAAGGCCAGTCCTTATGAGGTAGTGCTGGGTCGGGAGATATTATCCCTGGACGAGCTGGATGAGGACGCGATTTTCATCGCCACCGGCGCCGGCGGCAATGACTTCGGCTGCGGCGAGGGCGGCGAACGGGCCATCCACGCCGGCAAAAAGCCAGGCGTGTTCCTGGGCGGTCAGCTCATGGGCTGCGATCTGCTGGAGTCTGTCCGCGACGGCGCGGCGGCCGCCATCGATATCGAAAAATACCTCAAGCTGAATTCCACCAATTTCGAGCCTGAGCTGGTACGGCCCACCCGTCTGGTGCCGCCGGAAAAGTGCGAGGCGAAGCCCGCCGTAGAACCGGCCGACGGCATTTGCTATACCAAAGAGGAGGCCCAGGCTGAGGCGGCCCGTTGTCTGAAATGCGACTGCGACCGCTGCTTTGCCGCCTGCGATTTCATGCAGCACCACCGCAAATATCCGGTGCAGCTGGCCAATGCCGTGGATTTCGGTCTCCGTCTGGACGTGCTGGAGCCCAACACCAACAACCGCATGGTCAACGCCTGCTCAGACTGCGGTCTCTGCCGTTCGGTCTGCCCCTACGACGTGGATTCCGGCCACCAGATCATGCTGGCCCGCCATCAGATGTTCGAGCAGGCCCAGATCTCCGACGCTTACCATGAATACCTGCTGCGGGATATGGAACACGCCCTGTCGGAACGGGCCTTTTTGGCTCTGCCCGCACCGGAGGGGCCGACCCGCTACGCTTTTTTCCCGGGCTGCCAGCTGACCGCTTCGGACCCGGAATATATGATCAAAGGTTTTGCGCTGCTGCGTGAAGCCCGGCCGGACAGCGGCATACTTTTGGCCTGCTGCGGCGCGCCTGCCTATTGGGCCGCCGACGAGGAGCTGCGGCAAAAGGTGAACGAGCAGCTGCGTTCCGCCTGGAAAGAACTGGGCAAGCCCACTCTGGTGCTGGCCTGCGCCTCCTGCGGCAAACAGCTGAACCGGGCCCTGCCGGAGATCCCCTGGGTCAATCTGTGGTCCGTTGTAAAAGAGCTGCCTCTGCCGGAACGCTCCGGCCGTTTCGCTCTGGCCGATCCCTGCGCAGCAAAAAGCGATCCCGCCTGGCGTGAGGACGTCACCGCTGTGCTGGAGAAAATGGGCGTCAGCTTTGAGCATCTGTACGATGCCGTGGGCAAATCCGCCTGCTGCGGCTACGGCGGCGATATCGAAGGCGCCCTGCCGGAGCTGAAGGAAAAGATAGCCGCAAACCGTTTGCAGCTGAGCCCGCTGCCTTATCTGTGCTATTGCGCCAATTGCCGCGACATCTACGCCAACCGGGGCAAAGAGGCCTGGCATTTGCTGGACCTGCTGCTGGGGCGGACCGCCGCGCCGGAAGCGCCCGATCTGACCAGCCGCCGCCGCAACCGGGAAGAGGCGAAAGCGCGGCTGCTGTCCCAAAGCAAAGGCGAGGCCGTAGCCCCGCCGCAGTTGGAAAACGATCATATCAAGCTGGAGATCAGTCCCGAGATTCGGGCCGACCTGGATCGGGAACGGATCACCGAGGACGATCTCAGGCGGGTCATCGCCTACGCCGAGAAGACCGGCCTCTGGTTCGAGGACGAAAGCGGCCTGCGCATCGCCCATCTGGACCTGGGCGTGATCACGGCGTGGCTGGAGTACCGGGAACGGGACGGCGTTTTCGTGCCGGAGCGGGTCTATCGGCACCGCATGACCATCGAGGAAAAGGGACGGGAGATCAAACGCTCCACCAAGCGCTTGCCCCACTATGTAAGGACCGGAGGTGTGACCTCATGAGCGAACGCAAACTTATTTGTCATAAGTGCCAGGCGGAGCTGGTGATGACCTCCACCAATTTTTCCTATATGGGACACATGATGAAATACGACGTGCCCGCCTGTCCGGTGTGCGGTCAGACCTACATCTCGCCTGATCTGGCCGCCGGCAAGGTGCGCACGGTGGAGACGGAAATGGAAGACAAATAAGGAGGGGAAACATAAATGATAGACGAACAACAGGTCCCCCTCGGTTTTTCCGATGGTATCAACTGCTGCATGCAGGTCCTGGGTGAACTGGGGCCCCGGCTGGGG
>CAMZIS010000060.1 GCA_947307285.1 uncultured Peptococcaceae bacterium
CCTGGGCGAGGGCCAGATGGACCATCTGATCGACGTGGCGTTGGAGCATATATGCGGATAAACCCCGAACCGCGCAGCACGGGACAAAAGGACGCTCAAGCAGCGTCCTTTTTATTATGCGGGCTTAAGCCTGCGCCGCCGGAAGATGGCGGCAATAAAAGTCCGGTTTATGGGACAAGCCTCATCTTATAATCAAAGCGTAAATAGAAAAGAAAAGGAACATCAAGAAGGAGGTCGCTCTCATGAAACAGGCAATCGGATTCAGCAACCGGTCCGAACCGGCCCCCGCTCCCGCCGTCCCCGTCCCCTCCGCCGCGGCCGCGCCCGTGCGCTGCCTGGCGGAAGTGCATTTCCCCTCAGTGGACACAACCTTCCCATACTCTAACGATCTTTTTGAGCTCAAACCCGGCGACGCGGTCTTCGTTTCCGGCAAGTTCGCCGGCAAGCTGGGCTTCGTCACCTCTGTCACCACCAGGTTCAAGATAGACCTGGCCTACTATAAAAAAGTGGTGGCCAAGCCGGAATTCCGTTTCTCCGGCAGCTTCAACCCGGTCCTGAGCATGATTCTGAGCCCGGGCAGCGCCGCCCTCCCCGACGCGGCGACCTTCAAAAGCTGGGTCCAGCCGCCCAAAGACGGAGACGGCGAGGAAATAAACCAGATCGTAGTGGGCGACGGCTTCGCCTTCGATCTGGACGATTTCGAGCAGGACGACGAGGTGGATGAGGCCAAGGTCGAGCGGGCCCTGGAATACTGCCGCGAGGGCCGCGTGCGCTATCTCTCCCTGCAAAACGGGGTGGGCACGGCCTTCGTGGAAGGCTCGGTCTGGTACGAGGTGAATTTCCGCTACGTGGAAGGCCAGGTGTGGGACATGTACTGCGACTGCCCCTGCCCCGGCCTGTGCAAGCACGACATCGCCGTGCTAATCGTGCTGCGGGCCCTGCTGCAGCAGCCGGAGCTGTTCGGCGAATCGGACTTCACCGCCGTCGATCAGTCCTTCTTTTCCAAGATAGTTTCCATGAACCGGCAAAGCGTTGTTCTGCAATAGTCCATTCGGGTCCGCCTCCATTCGAACCCTCTTCTCCGGGAGAGGGCATTACACCTCCTGCACCGGAGGGGCGACCCTCAAGTGCGAACCCGTCAAGCCCTCCCCCTCAGGGGAGGGCTTCCGGCACGTATTCCCGGCCCATCAGCATGAAGCCGGAGGGGAAGGGCCGGTTCACGGTCCAGAAATTGACGCCCTTCAGGCCGAAATTGCGGGCCGCCTCCAGCTTGGCCCGGAGGCTGCGAACGTCCTCGAACCACACCTGATGGGCCACGCCCTCGGAGGTGACGTAGCTGAAATTGGGGGCCTGGGCGTCCTCGTCGTAGACGATCTCCGCCCCGTAGCGCCAGGCCAGGTCCACGGCCTGGGGGTTGGAGAGCGACCGGGCCGCGCTGCCCTCCTGATAGGGCAGGGTCCAGTCGTAGCCGTAGTTGGCGATACCCAGCAGCAGCTTGGACGGGGGTATCTCGCTGACCCCGTAGGCCAGCACCCGCAGCACCTCGTAGATGGGGGCCACGGCCAAAGGCGGGCCGTAGGTGTAGCCCCATTCGTAGGTCATCAATGTGGCCAGATCGGCGGCCCGGCCCAGGGCGGCATAGTCGTGACCCTCGTAGAGCAGGCCCCGCTGCGCCGCGGAATATTTGGGCGCCAGGTCCAAAGAGACGATGCGGCCCAGGGGCCTGAGCCGCGCCGCCAGCTGCTCCACGAAGGCCACGTAGGCGTCGGCGTCCTCCCGCCGCACGTACTCGAAGTCCAGGTCCACGCCCGCGTAATTCTTGGCCTGCACCTCGTAGGCCAGGGCTTCGATCAGGTTATTGCGCGCCGCGGCGTCGTTGACCAGGCGGCTGATGAGCTCGCTGCTGAAGGCCCCGGCCCTGTTCATGGGGGAAAGCACCAGCATGGCCTGGGTGCCCATGAGGGCGGCGGCCCTGAGCATCTCCCCGTCCTCCACCGGGATCAGCTCGCCGTTTTCCGTAAAGCCGTAGGTGAAGGAAAACAGGGCGGACAGATAGGGCAGCTCTTTCCGGAGCGGCGCGATCTCGGCAAAGGAATAGCTGTAGCCGCCCACGACCATGCTGTATTGCGGCTCCTCCTCGTAGGCCACCACGACGATCTGCCCCGGGACGAGGGCGGGCAGGCCGGAAAGCTGCGGATTGTTGCGGTAAAGCTGCCTGAGGTCCGTACCGTAGGCCGCGGCGATGGCGGCGAGGGTCTCCCCCCGGTTCACGGTGTGGGTCAGGGCGGGACGGAAGGCCGCCAGGGCCTGGCCCGGCACCAGCCGTTCCGGATATTCCAGCCCGTTTTGCTCGATCAGCAGCCGGGGCGCGATGTCAAGCCCCGCCGCGATGGTCCCCAGCGTGTCTCCCGGCCGCACCACATAGATCATAAAAGCCACCTCCCGCAGGAGATTATGCGGGAAGCGGCGTCTTTATGCCGGTCCTGCCCTGAAAGCCCGGTGCTTCACGCCTGTCGGATGCGGAGTGTTCGGGGTTTGCAAAAAGACAGCCGCAAAGCAGAAACGCCGCCCCGCGAAAACTGTCCCGTCTATGTAGGGCCGCCTGCGCGCGTCTGCGCCTGCGGCCCGCCGCACATCTGCGGCCGCGCGGTCCTTAATACTGCCGCTGACGGCGGTCCCCGTCCTGCCGGCGTTCAACGTCCTGCTGCCGGTCGCGTTCAGCATTCTGCTGACGGTCGCGTTCAGCATTCTGCTGACGGTCGCGTTCAGCATTCTGCTGACGCTGACGCTCGCAGTCCTGCTGACGCTGGCGCCGTTCCATATCCTGCTGGCGCTGCCGTTCACTGTTGTTCTGTTCGTTTCTCATGCGCTACCTCCGAAATATTCCTCTGTTCCGGCCACGCACCTATGATGCGCCGTCCCGCCATCTTTTATGCGCGGCGGCAGGAATAAGCCGTGTTTACGCGAATAAGGAAAAATAAATTTAATGAAAAAACGACACAAGATGTTTTATCCCCGCCTTTTCGGGCATACTTTGGACGAAAAGGCGGCAATTTTTGGTAGCCCTATGGCCGGACGCATCCCCCAAGACGTCATCGACGAGATAATGCAGCGGGCCGATATCCTGGAGATCGTCGGCGAATATGTGCCGCTGAAAAGGCGCGGCCGCAACTGGTTCGGTCTGTGTCCCTTTCACCATGAGGACACGCCCTCTTTTTCCGTGAACCCGGAAAAGGGCATCTTCAAATGCTTCGGCTGCGGCAAGGGCGGCAACGCCGTGGGCTTCGTCCAGGAGATGGAGCACCTGACCTTTGCCGAGGCTGTGCGCAAGCTGGGGGACCGCTATCACGTGGCCATCCCGGAAAAGGCCATGAGCCCGGAGGAACAGCGGCTGCACGCCGAACGGCAGGCCATGCTGTCCGCCCACAAGGAAGCCGCCGCCTTCTACGCCTCCTGCGTGGACCGCTCCCAGGCCGCCCGGGCCTATATGAAAAAGCGGGGCATAAGTCCGGAGATGGCCCAACGCTTCGGCCTGGGCTTTGCCCCGGAGGAGGACTGGCAGGCCCTGTACCAGCGCCTGCACAGCCAGGGCTACGGCGACGACACCCTGATAAAATGCGGCCTCATCTCCAAAAGCGTGAAGAACGGCCGCTGCTACGACAAGTTCCACGGCCGCCTCATCTTCCCCATCCGCGACCATCGCGGCACGGTGGTGGCCTTCGGCGGTCGGGCCCTGGGCGAGGAACAGCCCAAGTACCTCAATTCCCAGACCACGCCCATCTACAACAAATCCAACCTGCTCTACGCCCTGGATCTGGCGGCGGACTCCGTGCGCCAAAGCGGGCAGATCGTCATCATGGAGGGCTACATGGACGTGCTGACCGCCCACAGCTTCGGCGTGACCAACGCCGTGGCCTCGTTGGGCACCGCCTTCACCTCCGAGCACGTGCGCCTGCTCAACCGCTTCGCCCCGGAGGACGGACGGAAATTACAGGTGCTGCTCTCCTTCGACGGGGACGCCGCCGGTCAGAAGGCGGCCCGCATGTCTCTGGATAAGCTGGCCGGCTGCGATTTCATCGAGCCCCGGGTGCTGGTCTACCCGGACGATCTGGACCCCGACGATTTCCTGCGCAAGTACGGCATGAGGGGTTGGGAAAGGCTGCTGGAACGCTACTGCTATCCCCGCTTGGACTATCTGCTGAAAAAGGCCCTGGAACGGCACGACGCCGCAACCGCCGCCGGCAAGGGCGACATCGTCGCCGAGCTGGCGCCGGCCCTGCGCGCCACCCGCAACCTCACGGAATACGACGGCTTCGTGCGGCAGCTGGCAAGGCTGCTCCAGGTCAGCGAGGAGGCCATCCGCGCCGACGTGGGCCGGGGCAGCCGCAAAGGGGAAACGGAGCGCCGCGGCGACACGGTCTATCATGAAAAACGCTTCCGTCCCGGCCGTCCCGCCAACCGGCAGCTGCTGCTGTTGGCCCTTGCGAATGAAAATATTTTCCGTCGCGCGCAAAGCGAATTGGGCGAGCTTTTCCCCTCCACCGAGGAAGAAGCCCAGCTCATCGCCTATGTGGAGAGTTTAGGCGAATCCTACGATTTCCTGCCTTCCTCATTATTCAACTATCTTGACGAAGGTCAGGAAGGTTTACGGCAATTTTTGTTGAAATTATTACAAACAGAAGCGCCGCAAGGAGAAGCGGACGCTTTGGCGAATGATTATATTCGCGCCATCAGACAGCGCGACCTGGCCGACCGGGGCAAGGTCCTGCAGCGCCGCATCGCCGAGGCGGAAAGCCGGGGCGAGGACGTAAGCGAGCTGCTGCGGGAAAAGATGCAGCTGGCCCAGGAAGCGAAAAAGCTTTAGACCCCATAGGGCGACCCCATTGGGACAGGGAGAGGATCTATTCGTGGAGCACAACCGCGAGGACACAGTTAAAAAATTGATAGAGAACGCCAAGGCCAAGGGCACTGTGTCGGTGAACGAAGTCATGGACGCGCTCAATGAGTTCGACATGAGCCCCCACCAGATGGAGGAGATCTACGACCAGCTGGCCGCCGCCCACGTGGAGATCACCCAGCCCGAGCCCGAGGTGGTGCTGGAAGCCATCACCGACCCGGACGACGAAGACACTCTGCCCGTGGTGGAGCCGCTGGAGATCGACCTGTCCGTGCCCGACGGCATCGCCATCGACGACCCGGTGCGCATGTATCTCAAGGAGATCGGCCGCGTGCCCCTGCTGTCCGCCGAGGAGGAGATCGAATACGCCCAGCGCATGGAGGAAGGCGACGAGGTGGCCAAGCGCCGCCTGGCCGAAGCCAACCTGCGTCTGGTGGTGTCCATCGCCAAGCGCTACGTGGGCCGGGGCATGCTCTTTTTGGACCTGATCCAGGAGGGCAACCTGGGTCTGATCAAGGCCGTGGAAAAGTTCGACTACCACAAGGGCTACAAGTTCTCCACCTACGCCACCTGGTGGATCCGCCAGGCCATCACCCGCGCCATCGCCGACCAGGCCCGCACCATCCGCATCCCCGTGCACATGGTGGAGACCATCAACAAGCTCATCCGCATCCAGCGTCAGCTCATCCAGGAGCTGGGCCGGGACCCCTCCCCGGAGGAGATCGCCGCCGAGATGGAGATCCCGGTGGAACGGGTGCGGGAGATCCTGAAGATATCCCAGGAGCCCGTCTCCCTGGAGACCCCCATCGGCGAAGAAGAGGATTCCCACCTGGGCGACTTCATCGAGGACGAAGAGGCCCTGGCTCCGGCCGAGGCCGCCAGCTTCTTCCTGCTGCGCGAGCAGCTGGCCGACGTGCTCTCCACCCTGACCCCCCGGGAAAAGAAGGTGCTGGAGCTGCGTTTCGGCCTGGAGGACGGCCACAGCCGCACTCTGGAAGAGGTGGGCCAGGTCTTCGGCGTCACCCGGGAGCGCATCCGCCAGATCGAAGCCAAGGCCCTGCGCAAGCTGCGCCATCCCTCCCGCAGCAAAAAATTGAAAGACTATCTGGACTGATTTTTCCAGTAAGCACAGCAAAAGACCGAAGCGAAAGCTCCGGTCTTTTTTGTTTGTATCCGTCGGTTTGCCAAAAGGCGGATCCCCGGTCGGGCGGGCCCCTCCTGCGGGATCCGTCACAGGGCGGCCAGCCTGCTTTTCAGCAGCGGGATGCCTTCTTCCGTCCACCATAAGTTATCCACGCCGCCGGAACTCATCCCTCCGTGAGCGAACTGCTCTATTACGGCAAAATCCATATACTCGTCGCTCAGGGGCTTGCCGGAAAGCGCAAGGTATTCCTGCTTTATCCACTGTTCCAGCTCGTCGGCAGAGATGATATCCATATCCTCCGCCAGCTCTTTCAGGTGATCCCAAAAATAGGGGTCGCCCCGGAAGCCCCATCTTTTGGGCTTTTCTTCAAATATTTCGGACAGTTTCATCTCCCCGCTCTCCCTCAAAGTCCGCTCTGCCGGGGCCTTCGGCTCCCGCCGTCAAGCCGCTGCCGCGCGTCCGGACGATATATCACTAAGGCTGGAAGGCCAGCTCTTCCCCGTTCTCCGTCAGGTTGGTGAGGAAGCCGGCGCTGACCTCGTTCTGGCCCAGGTCGCTGAAGGAGATATGGCCCGCGGCCAGATAGGGAGCGTCGAAATCGCCCTCCCGCAGGGCGGCAGCCAGCTGCTCCGGCTCGGTGGTGCCGGCCTCAGCCGCGGCCTGGGCGATCAGCATCACCGCCGCGAAATCGTAGAGGGCCTCGTTATCCATATCCAGGCCGGTCTTCCGGCTATAGATGCCGTTGATGAAATAGAAGATATCGCTGTCGCCCCGGATCAGGTCGCTGGCGTCAGAGGTGATGGTCCCCTCCTCCTCCTCGTCCCGGGTCAGGGTGGCGCTCAAGCCGTACCAGTATCCGGCCTTGGCCTCGGTCACAGCCTGGCGGAAGGCCGGGTCCTGGAAGGACACGTCGTAGCAGAAGGCGGCCCGGGGGGCGAATTTGGCCCCGCCGTAGTAGCGGGCGAAGGCGGAAAGATCGGCCGGGTCGCCGTAGTGGAACACGGCCTCAGGCCCGTTGGCCATCATGCGGGCGGCGGCGGTGGCCAGGTCGTCCGTCTCGTCCTTATAGGCGATGCGGGCCACCACCTGCAATCCCAGAGCGGCGGCTTCCTCGTTGAAGGATTCCAGCACCTCGCGGCCGAAATAGTCGTCCTT
>CAMZIS010000061.1 GCA_947307285.1 uncultured Peptococcaceae bacterium
ACTCCCATGCTGTGCAAGAGCTCGCCCGAAGGCGCCCGCGACTATCTGGTGCCCTCCCGCGTGCAGCCGGGCAAATTCTTCGCCCTGCCCCAGAGCCCGCAGCTGTTCAAGCAGATCCTCATGGTGGCCGGCGTGGACCGCTATTTCCAGATCGCCCGCTGCTTCCGCGACGAGGACCTGCGCGCCGACCGCCAGCCGGAATTCACCCAGCTGGACATGGAGCTGAGCTTCGTTGAGGAAGAAGACATCCGCGAGCTGTGCGAGCGCATGCTGCAGTACGTGTTCAAGGAAGCCCTGGGCCGGGACATCCCCATCCCCTTCCCGGTGATGACCTGGGACGAGGCCATGGGCCGCTTCGGTTCCGATAAGCCGGACCTGCGTTTCGGCATGGAGCTGATCGATATCGCCGACATCTGCAAGGAAAGCGAATTCACCACCTTCGCCTCCGTGGCGCAGAAGGGCGGCTGGGTGCGGGGCATCAACGCCAAGAACTCCGGCTTCTCCCGCCGCACCATGGACAGCCTGAAAGACTACGTGGCCATCTACGGCGCCAGGGGTCTTGCCTACATCATGATCAAGGAAGACGGCGAGCTGGTCTCCCCCATCACCAAGTTCTTCACCAAGGAACAAATGGACGAGATACTCCGTCGTATGGACGGACAGCCCGGCGACGTGCTGATGTTCGTGGCCGCCGACCCCAAGGTCACTGCCGACGCTCTGGGTCATCTGCGCTGCGAATGCGCCAAGCGTATGGGCCTGATCGACGAAAACGAGCTGAACTTCCTGTGGGTGGTGGACTTCCCCATGTTCGAATGGAGCGACGAGGACAACCGCCTCAAGGCCATGCACCATCCCTTCACCATGTGCAAGGACGAAGATATCCCCCTGCTGGAAAGCGATCCGGAGAAGGTCAAGGCCAAGGCTTACGACTGCGTCCTGAACGGCGTGGAGCTGGGCGGCGGTTCCATAAGGATCCATGACCGCGACATCCAGAACACCATCTTCCGCATCCTGGGCCTCTCCGAAGAGGAAAGCCACGCCAAGTTCGGCTACCTGCTGGACGCCTTCGAATACGGCGCTCCGCCCCACGGCGGCCTGGCCTTCGGTCTGGACCGCATGATCATGCTCATGGGCAACAAAGAAAGCATCCGCGACGTCATCGCCTTCCCCAAGACCCAGAGCGCTACCGACATGATGGTGCAGGCGCCGGATACGGTCACCATCAAGCAGCTGCGCGAGCTGCACATCCGGCCCACGGTCAAGGATAAAGAGTGATATCAGCGTTTCCCCGCGGTTTATCCGCGCGGACGTCGTTGCCAAGAAAGCTACGAGTCGTTACCTGTAAGCAAGTTAAAAGGAGGTATGACTATGCATTGCAACAACTGCGGACATGAGCTGCCCGACGGCGTGAGATTCTGCTCCAACTGCGGCGCGCCGGTGGCCTATCCGGAGCCCGACTATCCGGAACACGACTATCTGGAACACAACTACGAGGAACAGGGTCCGGCCCAGCCTTACGCGGAGCCGGAAGAACATATCGACCCCCGTCCGGAGACCCAGCAGCGTGCGGCAGGCGGACAGAACCAGCCCAGCGACACCAAAGCCATCGTGTCCCTGTGCTGCGGCGTGTTTGCCGCCATCTGCCTGTTCACCGGAGCCGGTTCCATCCTGGGACTCATCGCCGCCATCGTGGGCCTGGTCTTCGGCATCAAGGCCCGCAAGGAGAACCCCTCCACCATGGCCACGGTGGGCATCGTGCTGTGCGCGCTGAACATAGCTCTGTGCGCCCTGGTCTTCGTGGGCTGCCTGGCCTGCCTGGGCAGCGGCATCGCTGCCGGAGCCGGCGCGGAGATCCTGGAAGGCATCGAAAGCATCGCTCCCTGAAGTGCATCCCTTTGTTGACATATTGGGTCTTACCATACCCACATACGGTCTGTGCTTAGTATGCGGCGCCCTGCTGGCCGGGCTCATTGCCCTGGCCCTGGGGCGCCGTTGCCATGCCAAAAACGAGGACGTGATCTTCTGCGGCATGTACGCCGCCATCGGCGCCCTGATCGGGGCCAAGGCCGGCTTTATCCTGGCTCATGCCGGCGAGATCATCGCGGCGATGCGGCAAGGCGGCCTGCGGGAGCTGTTCGGTGCGTTCGTCAGCGGCGGCTTCCTTTCCTTCGGAGCCATGATCGGCGGCCTGACCGGCTTCCTGCTCTACTGCCGGGAATTCGGAGCGGACAGGGATAAACTGGCCTGCTGTCTCCTTCCTACCGCTCCCCTGCTGCTCGCCTGCTGCCGCATCGGTTGCTTCTGCGCTGGCTGCTGCTACGGCATCCCCTGGCAGGGTCCGCTGGCCGTGTTAAACACATGCTCCCCGGTGGGCGTGAACGGCGTGCCCCTCTTTCCGGTGCAGCTGCTGGCCGCCGCAGCCAGCCTGCTGCTGTTCGTCCTCATGCTGTGCCTCCCCTCCGGGCGTTATCCCGCGCCCTTCGGCCGCCTGCTGGGGGTCTTCCTCACCCTGTACGGCGCGGGCCGCTTCGGACTGGAATTCCTGCGGGGGGACCATCTGGACCGCATGTGGCTGGGCCTGACCTGGTCCCAGTGGTTCTGCCTGGCCGCATTCATCGCCGGCGTCCTGCTCTGGCGCCGTTTCAGGAAATTGCGTCCGGCCTGAATCCTGACAATATTTTCCGCTAAAAAGAAAAGCCTCCGTGTTGTTAAAGCGGAGGCTCGGTGATATAATAAAAGTACCCCGGAACGTGTCTGGTCGTTTGTTTTGACCGAACACCTTTACAATGGGATCCCGCGCTCCGCTTATGGCCGTCATGCCTCGCAAGGTCAGTGGACTTCGAAAGTAAGCGGGAGGGAACCCACCTGCATTGCGCAGGTTTCAAAACCGCGGCCCATGTCCGGGGCTGGAAAAAATGAACCTTCCTCGCCAGAGGAAGGTTTTTTTATTCTCGCCGATGCTTATCTTAAATGAATTCGCCGATAAAGCGCACTTCCGGCGTGAGCTCTATCTGCTCCAGCTCCATGACTTTTTCCTGGGTCCACTCTATCAGGCGGCGGGCGTCGTCCGCGGAGCCGTCCCAGCGGTTGACCAGGAAATTGCCGTGCTTTTCCGAGATCTGCAGGCCGCCGATGCGATGGCCCCGCAGGTCGTTGCGTTCGATGATCCAGCCGGCGTGGTCCCCCTCCGGATTTTTGAAGGTGGAGCCGCAGGAGGGGTATTCCAGAGGCTGGGCCGTCTCCCTGCGGTGCTGGAAATCGGCCATTTTGGCCAGTATCTCCTCTTTGTCGCCGGGGACCAGCTTCAGACAGACGGAGGTGATGACAGCGTCCAGATCAAACAGGCTGCTGTTGCGGTAAGCGAAATCGATCCGCTCCCGGGGCAGCTCCAGCAGTTCTCCGTCATAGGACAGAGCCTTGACCGAGGTGACGCAGGTGCTGAGGTTGCCGCCGTAAGCGCCGCAGTTCATGCGGATGCCCCCGCCTACGCTGCCGGGGATGCCGTGGACGTATTCCAGGCCGGCCAGGCCGCGGCTGGCGGCTGCTTCGGCCAGATCTCGCAGGAGCAGACCGGCGAAGGCCTCCACCCGGTCGTCCTGCCAGACCATGCGGGAAAAATCCCGCCCCAGCCGGATGACCACGCCGCGCACGCCCTTATCGCCGACGAGCAGGTTGGAGCCGTTGCCCATGACCAGCCAGGGCAGCTCCAGCCGGCGGCACAGGGAAAGGACCTGTCCCAGCTCGGTCTCGTCCGCCGGAGTGACCAGCCAGTCCGCGGGGCCGCCGATCTTCCAGGTGGTGTAGGGCTTGAGCGGTTCGTCGGTCAGGACCCTGGCCTGGACCAGTTTTTGCAGTTCGTCGCTGATTTGGCTGCGGTTCAAAAGGCGTTCTCCTTTTTCCATTCGGTGAATCGTTCGCTCAGCCGGCGCACGTTGCCCGCGCCCATGATGAGCAGCATATCTTCGTCATGCACCTCGCGCTTCAGTATCTCCAGGGCCTCGTCGATGGAGGATGCGTACAGGGGCTCCATGCCCTGACGCTGCATGGCCTCTTCGATGAGGTGGGCGCTCACGCCGGGGATGGGCTTTTCAAAGGCGGGATAGAGCTCCACCAGCATCACCCGGCCGCCGTCGGCGAGAGATTTGGCAAAGTCCTCGTACATGGCCTGGGTACGGCTGTAACGGTGGGGCTGGAACACGGTGAACATCTTCTTCCCGCCCTGGGCCCGGGCCGAGGCGATGGTGGTGCGGATCTCGGTGGGATGATGGGCGTAATCGTCGACCACGGTCAGAGCGCCGAAATGGCCCATGATCTCGAAACGCCGTCCCGTGCCGGTGAAGTCCTTGAGGCCCCGGGCGCACTGGAAGAAATCCAGGCCCAGCTCACGGCCGACGGCGATGGCGGCCAGGGCGTTGGACACGTTGTGGGCGCCGCCTACCTGCAGCTGCAGCCGGCCCAGAAGCGGGCCCTTATAGAACACGTCGGCGATGACTCCGCCGCCGTAATTGGACGGGATGTGGGTGATGTTCTTTACGGTGTAGTCAGCGCCTTCGCCGGCCAGCGTATAGCTGATGAAACGGCCGGGCAGCCGCTGCGCCATTTCCCGGCACACCGGGCAGTCGTTGCAGACGACGGAAAAGCCGTCTTGCGGTATCTGGCGGAAATACTGCTCGAAGGCGTCTTTTATCTTATCGAAATTGCCGTAATGGTCCAGATGATCCGGTTCGATATTGGTGACTACGGCGATCTGGGGGTGCAGCAGCAGGAAGGTGCCGTCGCTCTCGTCAGCCTCCGCCACCAGATCGGGGCCGTCGCCGGCCCGGGCGTTGGAGCCGCCGATGGCGGGCAGCATGCCGCCGATGACCACGGTGGGGTCGCAGCCGCAGCGTTCCAGCATGGTGGCGATCATAGCCGAGGTGGTGGTCTTGCCGTGGGCGCCGGCCACGCCGATGCCGCGGCGGGTGGACATCAGATAAGCCAGCATCTCCGCCCGGCGGTAGATCTTCAGTCCCCGGCGGCGGGCTTCCACCATCTCTTCGTTGTCCTCCTTGACGGCGGAGGAATAGACCACGGCTTCACAGTCCGCGGGGATGTTCTCCGGACTGTGGCCGAAATTGACCACCGCGCCGGCGGCGATGAGCTCGTCGATGAGGCGGCAGGGCACCACGTCGGAGCCGCTGACAGAAAAGCCCTGGTGCAGCATGATCTTGGCGATGGCGCTCATGCCGATGCCGCCAATGCCGATAAAGTGTAGTTTGGATTCCATAACGCTGAGTTCCTTGTAAAGTTATATGAGGCCGTAGGCCACGGCAGCGATATCCCGCGCCGCGTCGTAACGGGCCATGGCTTTCGCGCTTTCGCCCATAGCCTGCAGCCGCTCCGGATCGTTGAGCAGTTCCAGGACGGTGCGGGTGAGGACGTCGCCGTTCAAAGCGTCGTCTTCGATGACCACGGAGGCGCCGCCCTCGGCCATGGCCCGGGCGTTGAAGCGCTGGTAGTCGTTGGCCGCGTAGGGATAGGGTATGAGCACCGTAGGCAGGCCCAGGCACAGGGTCTCCGCGGAAAAGGAAGCGCCGGCCCGGCCCACGGCCAGATCGGCCAGAGCCAGGGCGTGCTGCATCTCGTCCAGATAAGGCAGGAGTATCAGCCGCGGATGCTGCGGCGCTGCGGCTTTCATCTCATGGTAGTTCTTGCGGCCGCACAGGTGGATGACACGGACGCCGGCTGCGAGCAAGGCCGGATAGGCCTCCGCCGCCGCCCGGTTCAGGCTGGCCGCGCCCAGGGAGCCGCCGGTGATCAGCAGGGTGGGTGTCCCCTGCTCGTCCGGGCTGATCTCAAAGTACTCCCAGGCCGCTTCCCGATCCGCCTCCAGCACCTGCCTGCGCACGGGCAGGCCCGTTTCATGCAGCCGGTCCGCATGGGGGAAATAGGGCGCCGCCGCGGCAAAGGTCAGGCACACGGCCTGGGCTTTGCGGGAGAGACGGCGGTTGGCCAGGCCGGGATAGGCGTTTTGTTCGTGGAGCACCGTAGGTATGCCCAGCCCCTGGGCCGCCTTGATCACCGGCGCTTCGGCGTAGCCGCCGGTGCCGATGACGATCTCGGGGCCGTATTCGCTGATGATGCGGCGGGCCTGTCTTGACCCGCGGTAATTGCGGAGGAGGTCCGCGATGAGACGGGGCGAACGCTTGTGCAGGCCGCAGCATTCCACGCCGCGGAAAGCAAACCCGGCGTCAGCGGCCAGCTTCTGCTCGGTGGAATCTCCGGCCCCCATATACAGCACCCGCGCTCCGTCGGCGCGCAGTTGTTCGGCAATGGCCAGCGCCGGGTAGATATGACCGCCGGTGCCGCCGCCGCAGACAATGGCTTTCAGCAATGTTTTGCTCCTGTGAACACACCTACAATATTATACACGAATCGACAGGATAATCAAGGGCTGCCGCAGGGACAGCCCTAATGAAATATAAGCTATCTACGTTCGGTTGCTGTTTTTGGAGATATTTAGCAGCATACCGATCATGGTCATGGAAACCACCAGCGAAGTGCCGCCGTAGCTCATGAAAGGCAGGGTCACGCCGGTGACCGGCAGCAGGCCGGTGCACACGCCCAGGTTGACGATGGACTGCACGCCCAGGGAACCGATGAGGCCGATGGAAAGCAGGGTGGTATAGGTGGTGGGCGCCTTGATGGCCACCATGACGCCGCGCCATACGATGAAGCCGATGATGAGGATCACCACCAGGCCGCCGATGAAGCCCAGCTCTTCACTGAGCACGGAAAAGATGAAATCCGTATGCCGTTCCGGCAGATAGTACCATTTGCTGCCGCCGGAGCCCAGGCCCACGCCGGTCAGTCCGCCGGAGCCGATGGCCATCATGGACTGGACGGTCTGCCAGCCCTCGTCCTGGGCGAAGGCCCAGGGATCCAGCCAGGCCCGGATGCGGTCCATGCGGTAGGGCTCGAAGATGATGGCCGCAGCCACCGCGGCCACGCCGGCCGCGCCCACCAGCAAAAAGTGAGCGAAGCGGGCGCCGGCGCAGAAGATGACGCTGACGCCGGTGACCGCCACCACTACGGCGGAGGACAGGTCCCGTTCCAGGAAGATCAGACCGGCCACCAGGGCGATGACGCTCATG
>CAMZIS010000062.1 GCA_947307285.1 uncultured Peptococcaceae bacterium
GACAGCGAGCCTGCTCCCGCCGACACGCCGGAAGCCGACGGCGGCAAATAGTTTTTCAGAACAACGACTCCGCAGCACAGCGCTGCGGAGTTTTTTTGTTTTTCAGAGGGCATATTATGGTTGACTTTCTTTGACTATCGGGTTATATTAAAGTCAGGGATAGTCAAAATCTTATAAAGAGGCCATACTATGTCTACCTTATCAAATCAGATCGAACAGTATTTGAAAGAACTGCTGGCCCGCAGCCAAAGCGGCGTGCTGGAGATCAAGCGCAGCGATCTGGCGGAGACCTTCACCTGCGTGCCTTCCCAGATCAACTACGTGCTGGCCACCCGCTTTTCGCCTGCTCAGGGCTATATGGTGGAAAGCCGGCGCGGCGGCGGCGGTTATCTGCGCATCATCCGTCTGTCCATGGAGGAGGAGCCTAATCTGGCGGCTCTGCTGGATTCGGCCCGGGGCCGCAGAGTCAGCGGTCAGGGCGGTGAAAAATTGCTGGACCGCCTGACGGAAGAGGAATTCCTCACCGGCCGCGAGGGTATGCTGATAAAGGCGCTGACCGACGACAGCGTGCTGAAAAGCGGCTTTACCCAGGACGGAGCGGACAGCGAGGCCCTGCGGGGGCGGATGCTGGGCGCCGTGCTGCAGCTGCTGCTGCGGGACGATTTTGTGTGAAGCACAGGCATTCAAGGAGGTTTTATATATAATGTTATGTCAGAAATGCGGCCTGCGGGACGCCACCGTCAGGATGATGCGCATCGTCAACGGCGAACGGGAGACCCTGTTCCTGTGCGACCAGTGCGCCCGGGAGGAGGGCAGCTTCAGCGGCGGTCTCTATGACTTTATCAACAGCCTCATCTCCGGCGGTCACGCGCTGGGGGCCAACCGCTGGGCGGCCCGGCTCACCGAAAAGGCCCGCCGCGCCCTGTCCTATGCCGAAGAGGCGGCCAAGGAACGGGGCAGCGCCTATATAGATACGTCCCACGTGCTGCTGGGCCTGTTCCGCACGGAAGACGGCCTGGCCGCCCGGCTGCTGGAGGAGATGCAGCTGGATCAGGAAACTCTGGCCGACGCCATCGACGAACCCGCCGACCGGGGCGACACCTTCCGCGGTTTTTCGCCTCACGCCAAGCGGGCCCTGCAGCTGGCGGCGGAGGAGGCCCGCAAGATGGGCCTGGCCTTCGTGGATACGGAACATCTGCTGCTGGGTCTGGCCGCGGAGGAAGAAGGCGCCGCTTCCCACTGGCTGAAGGAGCAGGGCGACGCCGACGCGGATTCCATCCGCCGCGCCATCGTACAGCTGCAGCAGCAGGGGCGGGAGCAGGATAATGCCCCCGAGCCCTCCCAAACGGAAGAAAACGCCATACCCGGCGCTCCGGCCCCCCGGGGCGGCAAGCGTTCCAAGACGCCGACTTTGGATAAATTCGGCCGCGATCTCACCGCCCTGGCCCGGGAGGACAAACTGGACCCGGTCATCGGCCGCGCCGCCGAGATCCAGCGGGTGATCCAGATCCTGTCCCGCCGCACCAAGAACAACCCGGTCCTGATCGGCGAGCCCGGCGTGGGCAAGACCGCCATCGCCGAAGGCCTGGCCCAGCTCATCGTGGAGGCCAAGGTGCCGGAGACCCTCACGGGCAAGCGGGTGGTGGCCATCGACATGAGCTCCATGGTGGCGGGCAGCAAATACCGGGGCGATTTTGAGGAACGCATGAAAAAGATGGTGGACGAGATCCGCGCCAACGAGGACGTGATCATCTTCATCGACGAGATCCACACCATCGTGGGCGCGGGCGCCGCAGAAGGCAGCATCGATGCGGCCAACATTTTGAAGCCGGCTCTGGCCCGGGGCGAGCTGCAGTGCGTGGGCGCCACCACGCTGGACGAATACCGTAAATATATCGAAAAGGACGCGGCCCTGGAGCGCCGCTTCCAGCCGGTGCAGGTGGGCGAGCCCACGGAGGAAGAGGCCCTGCAGATCCTCTACGGCCTGCGGGACCGCTACGAGGCCCATCACCGGGTGCGCATCACGGACGAGGCCCTGTCCGCCGCGGTGCAGCTGTCGGCCCGCTATATCTCCGACCGCTTCCTGCCGGACAAGGCCATCGACCTGATCGACGAGGCCGCCTCCAAGACCCGGCTGGCCGCCTTCATGGCCCCGCCGGACCTGAAGGATAAAGAGGCCGAGCTCATCCGGGTGCAGAACGAAAAGGAAGCCGCGGTCAACGCCCAGGAATTCGAAAAGGCGGCCTCCCTCAGAGACCGGGAAAAGACCCTCAGCGACCAGCTGGAGGAGGAGAAAAAGGACTGGCAGAAGAAGACCGGCATGAAAGCCCAGGTGGTGGACGCGGAGACCGTGGCCGTGGTGCTGTCCGACTGGACCGGCATCCCGGTGGCCCGGCTCAACGAGGCCGAGGCGGAACGTCTGCTCCATCTGGAGGAGCTGCTGCATAAACGGGTCGTCGGCCAGGACGAGGCCATTTCCGGCATCAGCCGGGCCGTGCGCCGGGCCCGGGCGGGACTGAAGGACGCCCGCCGGCCCGTGGGTTCCTTCATCTTCCTCGGCCCCACCGGCGTGGGCAAGACCGAGCTGGCCAAGGCTCTGGCCAACGTCATCTTCGGCTCCGACGACGCCATGGTGCGCATCGACATGTCCGAATATATGGAAAAATTCGCCGTCTCCCGGCTGGTGGGCGCGCCTCCCGGCTACGTGGGCTACGACGAAGGGGGCCAGCTCACCGAGGCGGTGCGGCGGCGGCCCTATTCTGTGGTGCTGCTGGACGAGATCGAAAAGGCCCACCCCGACGTGTTCAACATCCTGCTGCAGGTGCTGGAAGACGGGCGGCTCACCGATTCCACCGGCCGCACGGTGGACTTCCGCAACACCATCATCATCATGACCTCCAACGTGGGCGCGGGCAGCGTGAACCGGGCCCGGGCCATGGGCTTCGGCGTCTCCGGCAAAGACGAGGCGGAGGAGGATTATCAGGCCATGCGGGAACGCATGCTGGAGGCCTTGAAGCAGACCTTCCGGCCCGAGTTCCTCAACCGGGTGGACGACAGCATCGTCTTCCGTCCCCTGAAAGAAGAGGAGATCGAGGCCATCGCCGCCCTGATGCTGGAGGACGTGAAGAAAAGGCTGGCCGAGAACGGCTTCGGCCTCACCGTGGACCCGGGCGTATACAAGTATCTGTCCGAGAACGGCTTCGACCCGGTCTACGGGGCCCGGCCCCTGCGCCGCGCCATCCTGCGGCTGGTGGAGGACCCGGTCAGCGAGGCCATTTTGGCAGGCAGTTACGTCTCCGGCGACGTCATCCGCCTTTACGCGGCGGAGGACGGACTGAAAATGGAAAAGGGAGAGGCGGCTGAAAACTGAGCCGCCGTAAGGAGTTCATATGGCTAAAGCGAAGACCGTATATTTCTGCAGCGAGTGCGGAGGCGAGAGCGTGCGCTGGATGGGCAAATGCCCTCATTGCGGCGCCTGGAACACCCTGGTGGAGGAAAAGGTGGCCGAGGAGCCCAAGAGCGTGCTCCCCGGACGGGTGCATGTGCGCGGGGCTAAGGCCCGGCCCATCGGCGAGATCGTCGCCTCCAAACAAAAGCGCCTGCTCACCGGCATCGAAGAGCTGGATACGGTGCTGGGCGGCGGCCTCATCCCCGGCAGCTCCGTGCTGCTGGGCGGGGAGCCGGGCATCGGCAAATCCACCCTGCTGCTGCAGGCCGCGGCCCGCATGACCGGCTACGGCCGGGTGCTCTATATCAGCGGCGAAGAGAGCCCGGAGCAGATCAGGCTCCGGGCCGAACGGCTGGACTGCCTGAAAGACGAGCTGTACCTGCTGGCCACCACGGACATCGGCGAAGGGCTGGAACAGGCGCGGCAGCTGCAGCCGGCGCTGATCATCATCGACAGCGTGCAGGCCGTGTTCTCGCCTGACCTGGACCCGGCTCCCGGCAGCGTCACCCAGGTGCGGGCCGTGGCCGCCGCGGCCATCGGTCTGGCTCGGGAGCTGGACGCCGCTGTCATGCTCATCGGCCACGTGACCAAGGAGGGCATGCTGGCCGGCCCCCGGGTGCTGGAGCATATGGTGGACGCGGTGCTCTATTTCGAAGGGGATCGCTTCAACGCTTTCCGCCTGCTGCGGGCCGTGAAGAACCGTTTCGGCTCCACCAACGAGGTGGGGGTGTTCGAAATGAGCGGCGCGGGCCTGGTCTCCCTGGCCTCGCCCTCGGCCTATTTTCTCTCCGAACGCAGCGCAGCCCGGCCGGGCAGCGCCGTGTGCAGCGTCATCCAGGGCAGCAGGCCCATGCTCCTGGAGATACAGGCCCTGGTCACCCCCTCCACCCTGGGCAATCCGCGGCGGCTGGCGGCGGGCTTCGATTTCAACCGGCTGCTGCTGATCATCGCCGTGCTGGAACGACGGCTGGGCCTGCCCCTGGGCAACAAGGACGTGTACCTGAACATCGCCGGCGGCCTCCGTCTGGCCGACCCGGCGGCCGATCTGGCAGCGGCGACGGCCATCGTGTCGTCGCTGAAGGACATACCCATCGAGGACGGGATCGTCCTCTGCGGCGAGCTGGGCCTTTTGGGCGAGCTGCGGGGCGTGCCCCAGACGGAGCGGCGCCTGAAAGAGGCGGCGGCCTTCGGCTTCAAGGCAGCCATCTGCCCGCCGGAAAAAGGAGCGAAGGAGGAGGCGGTGCGGCGTTTGACTGCCGCCGATCTGCCGGCCGCCCTGAAAATCCTGGGGCTGTGAAAAAGGGCTTGACAGCACCCGCCCCGGTATGATATATTACTCTAATTTTTTGCCGTTTGACAGAAGGCCTGCTCTTTGCTATAATTTATCTGTATACCGTTTGTTTGTTCAGCGAAGGGCAGGTCATATGTTCTCGGTCGGCGAAAAGATAGTCTACCCGGTGCACGGCGCCGGCGTGGTCGAGTCCATCGAAAACAGGGAGATACTGGGCGAGGTCCGCAGCTATTACGTCCTGCGTATCACCAGCGGCGACCTGCAGGTCCTGGTGCCGGTGGATACGGCGGAAAAGGTGGGCATGCGCCTGGTCAGCGACGCCGAGCGGCTGCGGCAGGCCCGTAACGTCCTCTCCGGTCCGGCTTCGCCCTGGGAGGAAAACTGGAACCGCCGCTACCGGCTGAACATGGATAAGATCAAAAGCGGGGATATCTGCGAGCTGGCGGAAGTGGTGCGCAATCTGACCCTGCGGGACAACGCCAAGGGCCTGTCCGCCGGGGAGAAAAAGATGCTGGACAATGCCCGGCGCATTTTGCTTTCCGAGATAGTTTTGGCTGACGGCATCACGACGGAGGAGGCCTCGGCCAGGCTGAACAGCCTGTTCGACGTGGCTTCCGAGCAAAGCTGACCGTCCCGCGCGCCTGGGAGCGGCGGACTCCCTCGCGTCGCCCGTTGGCCGCAATGGCGGCCGCTTTTTTTATCATCAGCGTTTTACGGCATATAACGACTGCTTCAGCGAAAGGAGGTGAGAGAGAATGCTTAGAAAAATAGTTTACGGTGCTATCTGCATAGTCCTGGGTGTTATCGGTCTTATAGTTTCGGCTACGGTGATCCAGCCCCTGCTGGTGGATCAGCCGCAGTATATTTACTATGTGGTCGCTATCTGGGTCATCCTGCTCATGCTGTCTCTCGGCGTCATCCTGGTGCCCTTCATCGTGCGCAGCCTTGAGATACTGGTGGAGCGGATCGTTTCCAATACGGCCAAACTTGCAGCCACGGAGATACTCTCCATGGTCATCGGACTCATAATCGGCCTGGTTATCGCCAGCCTCATCGGCACCGGCCTGGCCCGCGTGGACGTGGTGGGGCCTTATCTGTCGATACTGTTAATTATCATTCTTGGTTATATCGGACTGCTGGTAGGCTACCGTATGCGTGAAGACTTCGCCAACCTGGTGCACAGCCGGGAGAACCGGCAAAAGCAGCTGGTGGAGGCTGTGACAAAGGTGGAAGGCGAAAAAACGGAAAAGCTCGACAAAGCCGAGAAAAACGAAAAACCGGAGAAGTCCGAAAAGGGCGGCTTCTTTTCCCGCAAGGAGAAAAAGTCCTGGCAGGCCCCGCCCAAGGTGCTGGATACCAGCGTCATCATCGACGGCCGCATCGCCGACGTTTACCGCAGCGGCTTTTTGGAAGGGGACCTGGTGGTGCCCCAGTTCGTCCTGGATGAGCTGCGCCACATCGCCGACAGCAACGACGCCCTGCGCCGCAACCGGGGCCGGGGCGGTCTGGACTGCCTCAACTCCCTGCAGGAGGAATTCGGCAGCTCCATCGTGATCACCGACGCCGACTATCCCGACGTGGCCGAGGTGGATTCCAAGCTGCTGAAGCTGGCTCAGGATCTGCGGGGCGCCGTGGTGACCAACGACTATAACCTGAACAAGGTCGCCAAGCTCCAGGGCATGCGGGTGCTGAACATCAACGAACTGTCCAACGCCGTCAAGCCCGTGGCCATCCCCGGCGAGGAGATGATCGCCACCATTGTCAAGGAAGGCAAGGAAGCCGGTCAGGGCGTGGCCTATCTGGAAGACGGCACCATGATCGTAGTGGAGAACGGCTATAAATTCATCGGCCGCCGGCTGCAGCTCATCGTCACCAGCATCCTGCAGACCGCCGCCGGCCGCATGGTCTTTGCCCGGCCCAAGTTCGGCAAAGACGGCAACCCGATAGAGATCGAATGATCAAATGAACGTAGCAGTGATCATCGCCGCCGCCGGCTCTTCCCGCCGTTTCAACGGCCCGCGGATGAAAGGCGCTCATGGTAGCGCCGGCATCAGCGGCGGCGAAAGCAAAGTCTTGCTGCCCCTTTGCGGCAGGCCGGTGCTGGAACACAGCATCCGCCTGTTTTCGGAGAGCCCGGCGGTGAGCGACATCGTTATTTCCGTAAGAGCGACAGATATGGCCGAGATCAGCCATATCTGTTTGCCATACCCGAAAGCCCGCCTGGTCTCGGGCGGAGCGGAGCGCACCGCCTCCGTGGCGGCAGCGTTGAAGGCGCTGGACGACCCGGCGATCACCCATATCGCGGTGCACGACGCCGCCCGGCCTCTGCTCCATGCCGAGGACTGGCAGGCCCTGCTCTTCGCGGCGGAAGATGGCGCGGAG
>CAMZIS010000063.1 GCA_947307285.1 uncultured Peptococcaceae bacterium
GCCTGGACTGCAAGGTCTTCATGGTCAAAGTATCCTATGAGCAGAAGCCCTTCCGTCGCGAAGTCATGCGGACCTACGGCGCTTCGGTCACGCCCTCCCCGTCTATGGAGACGAACATCGGACGGAAGATCCTCGCCGAATTTCCCGGGACCAATGGCAGTCTTGGCTGCGCCATTTCCGAAGCAGTGGAAGTGGCTACCAGCAACGATGGTTACCGTTATGTCTTGGGCAGCGTGCTCAACCAGGTGCTGCTGCATCAGTCCATCATCGGCCTGGAAACCAAGGCTGCGCTGGACAAATACGACATCAAGCCGGATATGATCATCGGCTGCGCCGGCGGCGGCTCCAACCTGGGCGGTCTGATCTCTCCCTTTATGGGAGAAAAGCTCAGAGGAGAAGCCGATTACCGCATCATCGCCGTGGAGCCTGCGTCCTGCCCCAGCTTCACCAGAGGCAAATACGCCTACGATTTCTGCGATACCGGTAAGGTCTGCCCCCTGGCCAAGATGTATACTTTGGGCAGCGGATTTATGCCCGCTCCCAACCATGCCGGCGGCCTGCGCTATCACGGTATGAGCTCCATCCTGTCTCAGCTTTACGATGACGGCTATATGGAAGCGGTCTCCGTGCCTCAGACCGAAGTGTTCAAGGCGGCGGAAGAATTCGCTCGTGTGGAAGGCATACTTCCCGCGCCGGAAAGCTCTCACGCCATCAAGGTCGCTCTGGACGAGGCCAAGAAATGCAAGGAGACCGGAGAAGAAAAGACTATCGTTTTCGGCCTCACCGGCACCGGCTATTTCGACCTGGTGGCCTATCAGAAGTTCCATGACGGTTTAATGGACGATTATATCCCGACAGATGAGGAATTGGAAGCCAGCTTCAAGACTTTACCGGCAGTGGAATAAGCCTCTTTTCCTGAAATCTGCAACACAAAACGCTTTACTATTAAAAGATAACAAAGAGCTGACCTTGATGGTCAGCTCTTTTGCCTGTTCCGTCTGCCTCTGCTTGTTTCGGGCAAAGTTCGATTAGCGGTTTAAAGATTGCAAAAAGCTATATAATATGTTACGATAACTTGTAATATAGCAAGTCTCAGCATATTCAATTGGTATTATCTGCCTGTTTAGGACCGGATAAACATAATAGATTATGAACAGAAAATATACAGTTATTATGGTCGTCGCTCTCCTTGCTGTAGTGGCGGTGAGCGCGGCGCTGATCCTGCACTGGGTCAGGAACATCTCTGAAGACGATATTGCCGGGGCCGTGATGGAAGCCAGCGATATCGACGCCGGCGGCGTGGCCGTTAACTCGTCCTTTGTCCTGAATTTTGATGACGCCGTCGGGTCGGCCGCTGTGCGCCACTGCCTGGAGGTGGAGCCCGAGATAGAATTGGGCTTGCATCAGGGAGCCAGCCGTCAGCAGGTTCTGGTAGTCCCGGCCCAACCTTTGGACGAGGATACTTTGTATACGTTCAAGCTGAGTATGGACGATGCCGGTATGTGCTGGGCATTCCAAACATCGGCTGACGTAAAAGTTGTATCCTTTACACCGGATGACCGCAGCTCACTGGAGCCGGACGGTCAGATCAGCTTCACGCTGGATCGTTTGCTTTACGCTGACCTGGGACGCATTTCCGACTATTTCAGCATAACGCCGGAGATCGGAGGCAGTTTTGAACAAGAGGGAAGGATACTCCGCTTTAAGGCGGATGAAGAGTTTTCTCCCGGCACAGTCTATAATGTTACCCTAAAATCAGGCCTGCCTTTTAACGATACTGCTGTCTCCCTGGCAGATAGCGTCAGTTTTTCTTTTGAGAGCCGTCCGTCTTCCGCAAACTGGAGCCTTGTCGGCGAAAACCTGTATCTTAGCGGACAACAGCCGCTGTTTCGTATCAAAAGCGATCCTAACTTCGATCTGCCTGATAAAGCGCAGATACAGCTGTTTTCTTTTAACAAAGACAACTACGTCAGGCTGTTGACCGACATCGTTAAAAACCATCCGGCCTGGAGCGAAAGCTTTGCCTGTCTTTCCGACTGCGATACCGCAAGAGGAGCGATGGCTGCTTCCGCCGAGATAACGCTGGGCAGCGGCGGCAGCTTTACTCTGCCTGACCAGCCGCAGGACGGATGTTATTTGTTGCGGGTAAGCCTGGGCGGCGTCAGTCGTGATCTGCCCTTTATGGTCTCCCGGATGGCGGCGGCCGTCTTGCCGCATGATGACGATCTGCTTCTATGGCTGCATGAGAGTAAGACCGGAGCCAATATAAACCAGGCTCGGGTAAAGGATGCCATAAGCGGTAAAACGGCTGTCAGCGACAGCTCCGGCACAGCGCTGCTGGAAGATGTGGGTGATGCCGCGGTTTGCGTGGTCGAGGCCGGGCGCTCCAGCCTTATCTGGCCCGTATGGCAGTGCGGTCCTGCACAGGACGGTTCCTGGCTGTGGCGCTATCTGTACTTGAGCCAGGAACGCTATGAAAGCGGGGACGAGCTGTATTTCTGGGGCCTTGTACAGCCCAGGGACGGCTCTGCCTTGGAATACGACCGCGTGACCGTTTATTTGTTCGACGAAGACGGTGAAACTGTATCACGCCAGTTTTGCGCGCTGGACGGCGGCGTTTTTCATGACAGTATCATCTTACCGCTGCTGCCGGAGGGACTGTATAGGCTGGCCATCTGGCAAAGCGGGCATGAACTGGTGGGAAAAGATTTTGCTTTAGGCGGCGCTGATCTGCCCGCCGCAGCGACTGCCGCCGAACAGTCAGGGTCCATACTGCTTGATTCTACCGTTTACCATATCGGTGAGAGCTTTGCCGCTTCTTGTTCCAGCGACGCGGAAGACTATCTCTTCATGATGTCTGACAGCGATCATCTGACCTGGCAGGAGACCCCGTTCGGTCTTTACGCCGGCGCCTTTCAGCCTCAGAATATGCTGGACAGTTACTGCAGCGCCCTCTGTTATACCAACGGCAGCTATACTTTCAGCGGCAGCGCTCCGCTGTATCTTGATTACGAAGACCATAGGCTGTCCATAGAGCTGACTTCCGGCGAAGATTACTCCTATTCTTTGCAGGTCAGCGACAGCTCAGGCTCGCCTCTTCCCGGCACCCAGGTGGCGGTAAGCGTATGCGTCGGAAATGGACTGCAGGTCTCTCCCTGCGACGCGATCTTTCAAGATTACAGCTGCGACGGATTTGGCGAAAGCGAGGTTTCAGCCTCGCCTGCCTCTGCCGGCACGAAGGGATGCCTCTATTTCGCCGCCTTGAAAACCGACGAAAACGGTAAAGCGGATTTTGATATCAGCGGGCTTACTTCTTCTGAAGGCTGCTGCTTACTTATACAGGCCATTTATGCCGGCGACCGCATCCTGGCCGGACATGAACAGCAGCAGATCGACCTGCCGTACGCGATGCCGGACGAGACAAGCGATGACGCTGTTGCCAAACGTGTCTCCGGCTTCAGCGCGCTTCACCTGGATGGCGATGTGTTCTACGGCGAGGGGGGCGACACCCTGATGATCGCAGCCGGGACGGAGCAGGCGCGGTACCTGTCCCTGTTGGGCAATGCCCTGGCAGGGGAGGACGGCTTGGCAGCAGCCGCGGCAGCCTGCGTGCTGTCCGGTTTTAGCGGCGGTATGATGGAAGAACTGCTGAGTGGCTGCGGCTTCGATCTGTCCGTTTATCAAGGCTCTGACGGCGCTGTGAACGAAAGCTTTGAGTCCTCCGTGCTTATGGCGTTGCTGAAGCCGCAGGGGATATCAAGTCACGCTTTGATAAGGTTTTTCAGCGACAGGATAGCTTCCTGCGATACGGACGACGAATATGCCGCTTGCCTGGCGGCCCTGGCCGCTTTGGGCCGGCCTCAGCTGAACGACGTAAGGATGCTGGCCGAGGACGGACCGGGCTTTAACGGTCAGTGCTGGTTGGCTGTGGCTGCGGCTATTTGCGGCGATTCGTCAGCGGCCTCTTATATCAAGGATCAGCCTCAAGATGCTCGGGATTGGGCCGTATACGGACTGGCTTTAGCTTATTGCGGTGAAAGAGAGCAGTCTTTGCAGGCATTGGAAAATGCATCCGCATCTGGCGACTGCTATTTATCGGGCTTGTATGATACGGCTGCGGCCGGATTGTTACTGGCTGATCCCGGTTCGCTTACTAACTACCGCCTGCTGCGTCCTTCAGATCCATCCCGGGAAAAGAGTTATAATATCAGCTATTCTGTGGACGGAGTAGGATATCAGAACTCGTTTACCAGCGACAGCAAGTATCAGCTGCCGCTGAAGGGTTTCGACGGTACGCTGCGTATTGAAAGCGGCGCCGGCGCCGGCTTCTGTTGCTTCAGCGTTAGCGAAGCGGAGGATGGATACTGGGAAGATAATTATTGGGAAGAAAACTATTGGGAAGAGGAAGATTGGTAAGATTCAGGTCTTGACAGGAGGATTTAGGTTTTGACACAGGTATTATTGCTGGGCGGCATTTGCGTAACCGCATACGGCGTTTTCCTGACTATCCGCGGTTTGATCCGCGTCTATCGGGATAAGGAAATGAAGATGTTCTGGAGCGTGCTCGGCTTTTTCGTGGCCGCGCCATTGCTGTTGTTCGTCATTTTGCTTCTGGTCAAGAACTATAATCTATGGACAGTGTTGCCGGTTTTGGTGCTGGGTTTGGGCTGGATATCCATGGGATATCTGTTCGAATCATATCTGCGCAAAGAAAAGGCCCGTAAAGCTGACGGCATCAAAAAGATCCTGCCTAAACCGAAACCGGGTCAGATACGCAAAGACCTGATTCTGTTGGCTGTTGCTTTGATTTTATGGGTTTTAGGCATATTTTGTGTGTTTACTAACGGCACAGTGGAAACGGTCGCTGTTTGTGTTTGTTTTTTCCTGTTCGCCAGCAGTATCAGCGACCTGTGGAAATATCGCGGTTTTTGACCGCAGGAGGAAAAATATGATTAATGTCGATCTTACCGCCGCTAATCTGTTGAAGAACGGGTTCCATGTCGTCCGCTGCAAGACAGCTAAAGAGGCGGCTGAATACTGCCTGGCCCAAGCCAAGCCGGGGATGAGCGCCGGCAGCGGCGGTTCCCTGACTCTGCAGCAACTGGGCCTGCTGGAAGCGCTGGAAGCCAAAGGAGTAGAAGTCATATATCATTACGGCCATGATCTGACTCCGGCGGAACGGCGTTTCAATATGCGCCGGGAACTGATGGCCGACATCTATTTCTGCTCGGCCAACGCCATTACGGAGCAGGGCTGGATCTTCAATACCGACGGCGCCGGCAACAGGGTTGCCGCCACTATCCTGGGACCGGAAAAAGTCTATATCGTGGCCAGCACTAACAAAATAGTAAGCGATCTGGCTGCGGCTGAGCGTCGTGTGGCGGAGATCGCGCCCTATAATTGCCAGCGCCTGCATTTCGATACGCCCTGCGCGCTTACCGGCGTCTGCGAGGATTGCGACAGCCCGGATCGTTCCTGCCGCGTGCAGGTGACGCTGAAGCGCCCTCCGCGTACGGTGGATATCACTGTGGTTCTGGTTGACGAGAAGCTTGGTGTGTGAGTATGGCACTAAACGAATTATCCCGGGAGATCTATCAACGGCAGATTCTCCTGCCCGAACTGGGGGAAGAAGGCCAGGAAAAGCTGGCTGCCAGCAGCGTTCTGGTCTGCGGCTGCGGCGGCTTGGGATCGCCGGCCCTGCTTTATCTGGCCGCCATGGGCATTGGACGCTTGGGGTTGTTGGACGGCGACGTCGTCTCCTATTCGAATCTTAACCGCCAGGTGCTTTACGGCCGCAGCGACGTTGGCCGCCGCAAAGCTGAGGCTGCAGCCGAGCGCATACGTTTTCTGAATCCGGATATAAAGCTCGATGTTCATGGGGAATATTTGACCAAAGATAACGCTTCTTCGCTGCTTTTCGGCTATGATCTTGCCCTGGATTGCCTGGATAATTTCCCGGCCCGCTTCATTCTGAACGACGCCTGCTTATCTTTGGAGATACCGTTCATCCATGGCGGCGTCAATCGCCTGCGGGGACAGACTATGACCGTCATACCAGGACGCACAGCGTGTCTGCGCTGCCTGTTTCCTGGAGGGATCGAGGACGCTCCCGATACGGACG
Organism: uncultured Peptococcaceae bacterium; assembly: GCA_947307285.1. Taxonomy (GTDB): domain Bacteria; phylum Bacillota; class Dehalobacteriia; order UBA4068; family UBA4068; genus CALXSV01. Next base: position 6,122 of record CAMZIS010000063.1, read on the forward strand.
ATAAAGCGATCATCGGCGCCACCGCCGGCGTTATCGCCTCGCTTCAGGTTACGGAAGCGTTCAAGTATCTCACCGGACAGCCTGTCAACCGCGGTCTGCTGATGTATGACGGAAAAGAGCCCGGCGCACGTTTGCTGGGGCTGGAGCCTGACCCCAACTGCATCTGCCAAGTAAAAAGCCTGTAAGCTCATTTCGGCAACGGATATGAAAACCGGGATGCAGCAATGGTCGTTCCAGATACTGCTCCCGGTTACGTGCAATATAAAATAAACAGGCCGGCTTTGGCGCCGGCCTGCTATGCTTTACTTGTCCAGTCGTCCGAATCTGCTGAATGGATAGAGCCGGAAAACTGATTTGCCCACGATGCTGTTGCGGCTGATAACGCCTACTTTATCGATACGGCTGTCGTGGCTTTCATCCCGGTTGTCGCCCATGACGAAATAGTAGCCGGAGGGGATGATTATATCCTCTTCGCCGTCGGTATCGATCCCGTTCAGATAGGGCTCATCAAGCAGCTTCCCGTTGATGTAAACATTGCCGTCGCTGATCTCCAGGTGATCGTTGGGCAGTCCCACGATTCGTTTGATATAATCGTCGCCCGGCGAATCCGGCGCTTCCAGAACGATGATATCGCCGCGTTCCGGCTCGGACAGCTTGTAGCTGATCTTAGATGTGATAAGATTGTCGCCGCTGTTCAGGGTGGGGTACATGGAAGTCCCTTCCACCATTGTGACGTCGAAGCAATAAGCACGTAAAACCACGGCAATAAGACAAGCCACGGCACCTCTCTTGATATAGGTCCAGATCGTGCCCCAAGCGGAGGGCCGCTGTTCCGGCTCCGGCTCGGAGGCGATCTCTTCCGGCTGAGCAGGGGCTGGGGTTAGCACCTCGGAACGCAGCATGTCGTCTTTGGCTTCCTCGTCGCTGATTCCAAACAATGATACGATGCGGTGCCATTCGTCTTCTGCCCGGCTCAGCAG
>CAMZIS010000064.1 GCA_947307285.1 uncultured Peptococcaceae bacterium
TATCCTCCTTTTATTGTTCAGCGTGGGCCGCAGCCGGCCCGGTCAGCTTACTCCACGATCTGGGAAATGTCGCCGATATCGGCGGTGAGGGCCACGATCCGTTCCAGCAGGGCGATGCGGTTGTTGCGCAGCTTTTCGTCCTTATCCAGGACCATGACGGAATCGAAGAAAGAGTCGATGTAGGGCGTGAGCTTGGCCGCCTCTTCCAGCGCGGCCTGGAAATCGCCGGCGTCGCACAGGGGCCGCACCCGGGTCTCCACCTGCTGCAGCTCTTGGTACAGCTCTCTCTCGCTGGCGTCCACCAGCAAAGCCTCGTCCACCTGCAGGGCAGGCGCTTCCTTCTGCTCCGCGCCCACGGCGTTGCGGATAAGGTTGGCGGAGCGGGTGAAGCCGGCCCTGAGCCTGGCAAAGCCTTCGTTGGCCCGGTATTTCTGCAGCACCATGGCGCGGCGGAAGGCGCCGGCCAGGTCGCCCCGGCGCAGGCCCACCCTGTTCACGGCGTTCAGGATGTCGTAACCCACGCCGTGCTCGGACATGACGTTCTCGGCCCGCTGCTGGAAGAACTGCAGGATGCTGTCGGCTCCCTCATTGTTGGTCTTGAGTTTTTCCTTCTGATCCTCGGGCACGTCGGTCGCCAGCAGGTCGAAGTCCAGCTTGAGCAGGTCGCGGATGGGCAGATCCAGCTCATTGCTGATGATGATCTGGGTGCAGCCGCTGGCCGCCCGGCGCAGGGCGAAGGGGTCCTGGGAGCCGGTGGGCACCATGCCCACGGCAAAGAAGCCGGCGATGCTGTCGATCTTGTCGGCCAGAGCCACGGCCATGCCCGCTTTGGTTTCAGGCAGCTCGTCTCCGGCGAAGCGGGGCAGATAGTGCTCGCGGATGGCCTGGGCCACCACCGGGTCTTCCCCGGCGGCGTTGGCGTAGTATTCGCCGATGATGCCCTGCAGCTCTGGGAATTCGTAGACCACCTTGCTTTCCAGGTCGGACTTGGCAAGGTAGGCGGCGCGCTCGGTCTGGGCCATCTCTTCCCGGTCGAAGCCCAGGATGCGGCCGATCTCCTTGGCCAGAGTGATGATGCGGTCCACCTTCTGGCGGCTGGTGCCCAGACGCTCGTGGAACACCACGGAGGAGAGCTTCTCCACGTTGGCGCCCATGTCGTCCTTCAGGTCTTCCTTGTAGAAGAACTCGGCGTCCGCCAGGCGGGCCCGCAGCACCTTTTCGTTGCCTTCGGCCACCACGTTCAGATGGTAGTCGTCGCCGTTGCGCACAGTGATGAAGTTGGGCAGCAAGCCGCCGTCTTTGGCGTAGACCGGGAAATAACGCTGATGCTCCCGCATGGGAGTGACCACCAGCTCTTCCGGCATCTGCAAATACTTTTCCTCGAAGCGGCCGGAGAGAGCGGTAGGCCATTCCACCAGATAAGTGACCTCTTCCAGCAGCTCTTCGTCCTCCTTGACGCTGCCGCCCAGATCGGCTGCCACCTGCTGGATCTGCTTCCAGCACTCGGCGCGGCGCTCGTCCTGATCCACCATGACGTAGTTTTTCCGCATCTCCTCCGCGTATACGGCAGGAGAAGCGATGGTGATGCAGTCGCTGCCCAGATCGCGGTGGCCGCGGCTGACGCGGCCGGCCTTCACGCCGGCGTATTCCATATCGATCACGTCTTCACCGAACAGGGCCACTACCCAGCGGATGGGACGGATGAACTTCTTGGGGTTATAGCCCCAGCGCTGAGGCTTGGGGAAGTAGAGCCTGTCGGCCAAAGACGGCAGCAGCTCGGGCAGCAGTTCAACGGTCTGCTTACCGGTCACCTTTTTCACGGCGTAGATATAGTCCACGCCCTTGATCTGCTTGGTCAGCACCTGATCCGGCTCGACGCCCTGGCCGCGGCAGAAGCCCAGCAGGGCTTTAGTGGGCTGGCCCGCGGCGTCGTAAGCCACCTTGACCGCCGGGCCTTTGGCCTCGGTCTCCATATCTTCGGCCTTTTCCGCCAGAGCTGTGACCAGCAGGGTCAGACGGCGGGGCGTGGCCAGGACGCGCAGATCGTCATAGGAAAGACCGGCGGCGCGGAAAGCTTCCTCCGCCAGATCCTTCAGCTGTTTTATCACCGGCGGCAGAAAACGGGCCGGGACCTCTTCCACGCCTAATTCCCACAGTAAATCCTTAGCCATTATTCAGCCACCTCCTCGTCCAGGCCCAGTTCCTTGCGGAGGGCGGGATCTTTAACCAACGGATAACCCAGCTTTTTGCGCTGTTCCAGCCAGGCGTTGCAGCAGGCCCGGGCCAGCACGCGCACGCGGCCGATGTAGCCCTGCCGTTCCGTGACGGAGATGGCGTTGCGGGCGTCCAGGATATTGAAAGCGTGAGAGCATTTGAGGAAATAATCGTAGGCCGTCTGCGGCATATCCAGCCCCACGATGCGCTCGCACTCTTTGGAATAGATGTCGTAGAGCGTGAACAGCATATCCGTGTCGGCGATCTCGAAATTGTAGCGGGAGTAGTCCACCTCATGCTGATGGTGCACGTCCCCGTAGGTGATGGTATGGTAGGGGTTGCCGTCGTCCATCCACACGATGTCGTAGACGCTGTCCACCTTCTGCACGAACATGGCCAGGCGTTCGATGCCGTAGGTGATCTCGCCGGACACCGGATGGCAGTCGATGCCGCCGAACTGCTGGAAGTAGGTGAACTGGGTCACTTCCATGCCGTCCAGCCATACCTCCCAGCCCAGGCCCCAGGCGCCCAGGTTGGCGCTTTCCCAGTTGTCTTCCACGAAGCGGATGTCGTGCTCTTTGGGGTCGATGCCGATGCAGCGCAGGGATTCCAGATAAAGCTCCTGGATATTGTCGGGGGACGGCTTCAGCAGCACCTGATACTGGTAATAGTGCTGCAGGCGGTTGGGGTTGTCGCCGTAGCGGCCGTCGGTGGGACGGCGGGAGGGCTCCACGTAAGCCACGTTCCAGGGCTCGGGACCCAGGGCCCGCAGGGCGGTGGCCGGATTCATGGTGCCAGCGCCTTTTTCCGTGTCGTAGGGCTGCACGATGATGCAGCCGTTCTCACCCCAGAACTTGTTCAATGCCAAGATTATTTCCTGAAAGTTCATTTGCGGCTCCTCTTTCTTCGCTGTGATTTTTGAGATAAATCCATAATAGAAAAATTATACTATATTGCCTGCGTATTGTCAAAAGCGGACGGCGTTTTTTCCGGCCGGCCGCTCTTTATATTTCCCGGGATAATTCCCGGGATATATCCCGTACTACAAGACCGTCCGCCGCCGGGGAGACGATGCTGACCCGGCGCACGGCCTCCTCCCGTCCGTCCTCCGGCAGCAGCAGGGTCAGATAATTGTCGCTGTGACCTTTGAGATAAGTACGGCCGTCCAGCTCCACCCGCTCTTCCACCAGCAATCTCAGCTCCCTTCCCTGCCAGCGGCGGGCGTATTCCTCCGCCGACTGCCGGGCCACCTCAGCCAGCTCGGCGGCACGGCGGGCCTTTTCGCTTTGCCGCACCTGATCCGTACGTTTGGCAGCCGGCGTGCCGCTGCGGCGGGAATAGGGGAAGATGTGCAGATCGGCAAAGCCGCAGGCCGCGCAGAAATCCCGGGAGGCGGCGAAATCGGCCTCCGTTTCCCCAGGGAAGCCCACCATCACGTCGCAGGTGATGGCCGGGTCGTCCATGCGGCGGCGGATATCCGTCAAAAGGGCGGCGTAAAAGGCCGTGTCGTAGCGGCGGCCCATTTCCGCCAGAGTGCGGTCGCAGCCGGACTGCAGCGGGATATGCAGATGGGGGCAGAGCTTCTCTTCCGTTTCCAGCAAAGTCAGCAGCTCCGGGGTGAACTGCTGAGGCTCGACGCTGCCCAGACGCAGCCGCAGCAGGTCGGGCAAAGCGCACAGGCTCTCTATCAGGCGGGGCAGGGCGTCCGTGAGGTCCAGGTCCTTGCCGTAGGCGCCCACGTGGATGCCGGAGAGCACGATCTCCCGGTGCCCCTGGGCCAGCAGGCGGCGGGCCTGCTCCACGGCTTCCTGCGGCGGCAGGGAGCGCACCGGCCCCCGCACGTAGGGGATGATGCAGTAGCGGCAGAACTGGTCGCAGCCGTCCTCGATCTTGAGATAGGCCCGGGCCCGGCTCTGCAGGCTGTTCCCGGCGATGGAACGGAAATCATGCCGCTGCATCACGTCGGACACGGAAAGCAGGGGGCCTTTGTCTTCGCCGGCTTCGCGCAGCAGCTCCTCCACCAGCTCGGGCAGACGGCGGCGCTCCTCCACGCCCACGATGAGGTCGGCGGCTTTCAGCTCTTCGATCTCCGCCGCCGCCCGCTGGGCATAGCAGCCGCAGACCGCCAGCAGGGCCTCCGGCTGCTCCTTGGCGAAGCGGCGGATCAGGTTGCGGGCCTTTTTGTCCGCCACCTGGGTGACGGTGCAGGTGTTGACGATGATAAGCCCGGCCTCAGGCCCCTCCGTTTGCCGCCAGCCGGCAGCCTGGAACAGTGCGGCCAGGGCCGCGCCTTCCTCCTGGTTGACCTTGCAGCCGAAATTATGCAGGTAGAAGCTGCGCTCTTTCAGGCGCTTCATGTTATTCGTAAGCCCGCACCGCGGCAAAGGCGGCCCATTCGCCCTCCACGCGGCTGTTGATGACCGACATATTGGCATAGACCAGGGCTTCCGCCACCTCGGCGCCGAAATCCCGCAGCACGCCGGAGCAGCAGATCACGCCCTGGGGCGCCATGAAGCGGCCGGCCACGCCGGCCAGGTCCACCAGCACGTCCTTGGTGATGTTGGCCACCACCAGCTGGCCTTTCTGCCGCCGCACCTTATGCTGCAGCCGGTCGTCGCACACGATGTCGCCGGTGTAATAGGTGAAGCGGCTCTCGTCGATGCCGTTCAGGCGCAGATGCTCGCGGACCGCTTCTTCGCACACCGGGTCGATGTCCACGCCCACGGCCTGCTCCGCGCCCAGCAGCAGGCCGGCGATGGCCAGGATGCCGCTGCCGCAGCCCAGGTCCACTATGGTCTGGCCCGGCTCGATATATTCCTCGATCATTTCCAGCATCATGGAGGTGGTGGGATGGTCGCCGGTGCCGAAGGCCATGCCGGGATTGACGTTCAGCGCCACCCGGCCTTCAGGCGCGGGAGTCTCGTCCCAGTAGGGCTTGAGCCACAGCCTGTCCCCTACCGGACGGGCCTTGAAGCCCTCTTTCCATTTTTCCTGCCAGTCCACGGGCTCCACCACGTTGATCTCGCAGTCCACGTCGTCCATGGCGTTGGTGGCGGCGCGGACGGCCTCGGCGGCGCGGCGGCCCTTTTCATCCAGGGGCATCAGACTGCGCAGATGGACCTGTCCTGCCACGATGTTTTGTTTATCAAAAACTGAGGCGTCCCAGTCGCCCTGCTCCAGATGCTGCAGGATGGCGCCGGGGTCGTCAACCTCCACCCCCTGGGCTCCGTTGTCGAACAGCAGCATGGTCAACTCTTCTTCCCGTGCCTTGGGCGCGTCCAGCTTGAATTCGATATAATCGACCAGTTTTTCCATGGACTTTCTCCTCTCTTGCGCCTGCGTGCTCAATGCAAGCAGACCCTTCTTCCATATAATGTCAAAACATTCAATAGAAGAAGGGTCTAATCCTTTTTTCGCCGTACTTTTTCCAACAAAACAATTATTGGAAATTTCGGGATTTATTTGAATATTTTACCGAACAGGCCTTTTTTATCCTCTTCAACAGGCTCGGCATAGGTGGAGTCGAACTTGCGCAGCAGCTCCTTTTGCTCGTCGCTCAGGCGCTGCGGCGTGAACAGCTTGACCCGCACGTGCTGGTCGCCCCGGCCGTAGCCCCGCAGCTTGGGGAAGCCGCGGCCCCGCAGGCGGAAGGTGGTGCCGGTCTGGGTGCCTTCGGGGATGGTCAGCTTGACCGGGCCGTCCAGGGTGGGCACTTCGATGTCCGCGCCCAGGGCCGCTTCGGCGAAGCTGATCTGCTGCTCCAGGAAGACGTTGTCCCCTTCCCGCTTGAAGAACTTATGGGGCTTGACGGTGACGTAGATGAACAGATCGCCGTTTGAGCCGCCGTTCACGCCGCCTTCGCCCTCGCCCTGCATGCGCAGACGGGAACCGTTGTCCACGCCGGCGGGCACGTTGACCTTGATCTTATGATGCTTCCTCACCCGGCCGCTGCCGCTGCATTTGGGGCAGGGCTCCTTGATGACGGAACCGCTGCCGCCGCAGGCGGAGCAGGTCTTGACCGTCTGGAACTGGCCGAAGGGAGTGGTCTGGTTGAGACGCACGCGGCCGCTGCCGTTGCACTGGCTGCAGGTCTCCCGGCCGGTGCCGGGCTTGGCGCCTGAGCCTTTGCAGTCGGGGCAGGCCTCCATGCGGGTGACGGAAACCTCCTTTTCCACGCCCTTGGCCGCCTCTTCGAAGGTGACTGTCAGGTCCAGCCGCAGATCGCCGCCGCGCTGAGGCGCGCTGGGGTCTCTTGTCTGGCCGCCGAAACCGCCGCCGAAGAAGGAGCTGAAGATATCGCCCATGTCAAAACCCTGGCCGCCGAAACCGCCGAAGCCGCCGAAGCCGCCCATGCCCTGACCGTTCAGGCCCTCGTGACCGAACTGGTCGTAACGGGCCCGCTGATTGTCGTCGGACAGCACGGAATAGGCTTCGCTGACCTCTTTGAACTTTTCTTCCGCGGTCTTGGAATCCGGGTTCAGATCGGGATGATATTTTTTGGCCAGCTTTTTATAGGCTTTTTTGATCTCTTCCGGCGTGGCGTTGCGGCCCACGCCTAAGACTTCGTAATAATCGCGTTTTTCTGCCATGGTCTTGCCTCTTAAAGCGGACGGGCAGTCTTACCTGCCCGTCCGCGCTGCTTCACCGCAGGTTTTAGTTATTGTTGTTGTCGTCTACGTTCTTGAATTCGGCGTCGTAGAAATCCTGACCCTGGGACTGGTTGAAGTCGCCGCCGGGCTGTCCGCCGCCGAAGCCGCCGGCCTGCTGGGCGCTGTCCGCCTGCTGCTGTGCCTGA
>CAMZIS010000065.1 GCA_947307285.1 uncultured Peptococcaceae bacterium
TCCGCGTCGGCGGTATCGCCCCGGTCCGTGAAAGCGACCCGGTCTTCCCCGTCGGACGCGGCGGCCAGCAGCGCCTGCTGCACTTTTGTGCCGAAAGCCCTGCCCATGGGCAGGCCGACCACGTAAGGCGCGCCGTAGCGTTCCTTGAGGAAGCGGGCCAGCGCCAGGCCGGACCAGGAGACCACCAGATTGACGGCGGCGGCGCCCGATCTTTTCAGTTCGTCCAGACTGCTGCCCATGGCCCAGACGGCTCCCGCCTGCCAGCCTTGTTCGGCCAGCCAGCGGCGGAGGGAATCCACGGAGCCGTTAACGGAAAAATCCAGGGGCGTGGCGCCCAGGATGTTGACGGTCTTCGCTTCCTTTTCCGCGGTCTCCGGCAGGAAGCGGCGGGCCAGGGCCAGCCAGGCCGCGGAGGCGCCGGCCAGATAGGAATGCATGCCGTTGGTGTCGAAGCCGAAGCTGGGGATGCCGGTACGCTTTTCCACCAGCTGGGCTATGGCGTGCAGATCGATGCCGGTCATCATGGGGATGGGGGTGCCGGCCAGGGCGATGAAGTTGGGATGCAGGTCGCCTGCGGCCCGCACCACGTCCTCCACCAGCTTTTCGTCGTCGCCCATCACGGCCTCCATCTCGGACAGGCCGGAGATGAAGACCAGGGAATCCATGTCGTACCAGCGGGGCTCGTCGTGGGTGTTGTAAGTCGAATTGCAGCCGGAGGCGTCGTGCATGACGCTCATGCCGCCCAGCTCGAACAGGGCGGAGCACACGCCCATGGCGTCGGCGGTATAGGTAGAGATTATGCTTGCCGTCTGTTTCATCCGCAGCAGCCTCCTCCGCAGCCCAGGCCCTTGATCTGGATCAGGGCGCGGGCGTCTTTCTTTTCACGGGCGGCTTCCCGCATCAGTTCGGCCAGACGGATCACGCCGTCGCAGCCGTAGAGGCCGCCGCCTTCCACCATGTTGACGAAATGATCGCGGCCGCTGACATAGGCGGCCTTCTGGCCCAGGGCCAGGGCCTGTCCCTCCCTGCGCTCCAGCACCCGCATCTCATGGTGCACGGTGGCGCAAAGCTGCAGCTTGGGGTAGTTCTCCTGCAGCCAGCGGAAATCCGCCTCTTCCTCGCCGCTGAAGCTGTCGGCGTAGACCGTCTCCACCCGGAAGCCGTGGGAAAGGAGCAGCCGGGCCAGGCCCAGGGGCCGGGGATGCAGGGTATAGTCGATGACGACGGGCATATCGCCGATGTCGGCCCGGGCCTCGTCCAGGGCGGCCTCCGCTGCGGCTTTGGCCTCCGTAAGATCGGGCACGGGGGCGCCCAGGGCTTCGGCCAGCTTGGCCATATCTTTTTCTATCTGCTCATAGTCGAAGCACTGGGGCAGGTAGAGATGGCGGGGGCCCAAACGCCTGGCCAGAGCCTCGCCCGCGGCTATGGCCGCCGGCTGACAGGTGACGACGGTCCCGGCCGCCGCCATTTCCTGATATTCCTCATAAGTGCGGCAATAGTTGATGTCCAGCAGCTCATGGCCGCTTTCCCGCACCAGACGCACCAGCTCGCAGCTGTCGTCCAAGGGCAGGTCGCCGCCGATGAGGGCCACCTTCTTTTGCTCCAGCGGACGGGGACGCAGCAGGCTGTAGAGCTGCCGCCGCATCAGCTGGTCCGGGTTGAGGCCGCTTTTGCGCATGATGGGGTTCATGTAGCAGTCGGTGAAATCCACGCTCGGGAAGCGCTCCCGCAGGCGGCGGTAGGCCAGGTCCAGATCGCAGCCGATGAAATGGTGGATGCAGCTGGTGTAGACCAGCACCGCCGAGGGAAGCTCCGGCAGCTTGCCCAAAATGTCGCTGACGCCCTCCACGATCAGGTCCACCATGTCTCCGTCCAGCACGTCGTGCTCGCGGATGGCCACGGTGGAGAAACGCTCGGCGGCCCCCATCTCGGCGGCGGTGAGCACCACGCCTCTCAAGCAGCCCTGGGCGCAGACGAAGACCTGATGGGCCCCGGGCAGCAGCATACCGGTGTGCACGATGTTCCAGGTGCCCCGGGCGGGGGCGCTGTATTCCAGACCGGAGGCGAAGGGGCTGGGGAAGGAGGCCTTGGCGATCTCCACCCCGGCGCCGCTCATCTGCGCCCGGTCAAACACTTTTTGCAGCATCAGTCCTTCTCCTTCCGGCACACGGCCAGGATACTGTCGGCCAAAGCCCGGTACTGGGCGGCCATGTCGCTTTCCGGGAAGGCCTCCAGCACGGTGCGGGAGAGCTCTTCCGCGTCCTGCACCGTTTCGCTGCGGTCCAGGGCGCCCACGATGACGGAATGGATATCCTCCGCCAGCTCCGCCACCTTGGCTTCCTCGTCCCGCACGTTGCGGCGGTTGAGGATGAGGCCGCCCAGACGGGCGTAGCCCCGGTCCCGGAAATTCTCCACCGCCATAGCGATATTGGCCGCCGCGTGGATGGCCATGTTCTCGCCGGAGGTGATGATGAAGACCTGATCGGCGTAGCCGTCCCGCATGGGCAGGGAAAAGCCGCCGCAGACCACGTCGCCCAGGACGTCGTAGATGACGATATCGGGCTGGAAGCGCTCGTAAGCTCCTTTTTCCTGCAGCTTTTCCAGGGCGGCGATGATGCCCCGGCCGGCGCAGCCCAGACCGGGGGCGGGACCGCCCGCCTCCACGCAGGCCACGCCCGCGTAGCCCACGCGCACCATGTCGTCCAGACCGTAGTCTTTTTTGGAACGGACCAGGTCCAGCACGGTGGATATCTCCTGACCCTGCCGCAGCAGCACGGTGGAATCGGCCTTGGGATCGCAGCCGATCTGCATGACCTTATAGCCCTGCTCCGCCCAGGCCGCCGCCAGATTGGCCGCAGTGGTGGATTTGCCGCTGCCGCCCTTGCCGTATAAAGCGATCTTGATCATTTCAGTTCCTCCCCTGATAATCGCCGCGGCCCTGCCGCAGGCGGTATCCTATAGTATGGAGGTCCGCGTCCCGCGCGGCGATGCTGTCTTCCGCGCTGCGCTCCTCTCTCGGTTTGTTGTCGTAAAGCATGTATTTGCGCCGCTGGGACAGAGGCGACAGGTTGGGCATGATGACGTTGGCCCCGTGGAGCACGCCCATGAGGCGGCCGTTGCCCCGGGCCGTGCCCAGCGCCGTGGTGGCCGGCAGCAGCACGTCGGGCAGCATGAGGCGGCACAGGCTGAGCAGGAACAGGGTCAGCTCCACGCTTCCCGCCGGCTGATCCCGGAAGGGCGTGTCCTGATGGGGCAGGAAGGGGCCGGTGCCGATCATCTGGGGCTTGAACTCGGCCATGAACATCATGTCCGAGGCCAGATGGTCCGCGGTCTGGAAGGGGGCGCCCACCATCATGCCGCAGCCGGTCTGGTAGCCGATGTCCTTCAGCTCGCGCAGGCAGTCCATACGGTGCTGCCAGGACAGTTCTGCCGGATGCAGCAGGCCGTAATGGGCCGCGTCCGCCGTTTCGTGCCGCAGCAGATAGCGGCGGGCCCCGGCGTCATACAGGGCCTGATAGGACTCCCTGCTGCGCTCGCCCAGGGACAGGGTGATAGCGCATTCCGGATAAGTCCCGCTGATGGCGGAGACGATGTCGATCATCACCTGGTCCGTGAAATGAACGTCCTCCCCGCCCTGCAGCACGAAGGTGCGGAAGCCGGCCGCGTAGCCCTCGGCGCAGCATTCCAGTATCTCTTCTTTGCTCAGGCGGTAGCGGGCGACCTTGCGGTTGCCCCGACGGATGCCGCAGTAATAACAGTCGTTGCGGCAGTAATTGCTGATCTCCACGATGCCGCGGAAGAAGATATCCCGGCCGAAGCGGCTCTGGGCGACGGCCCGGGCTTTGACCGCCGCAGCCTCGCTGTCTTCCGGAGTGTAGGTGGAGATGAGCTGCACCCACTGCTGCCGTTCCAGGCGGCCCTGCTCTTCCAGCAGGTCCAGTAATGCCAGATTATCCAATGGGAGCCTCCTCTTTATCTTTGGCGTAGGTGGCCTTGACGCTGACCCCGGGGAGGCGGTCAAGGCGGGTGACCAGCTCCTGCACCCGGCTGGCGGGGGCGTCCAGGGTCACGGTGATCACGTGCACGCCGCCCGGCCGGTAGGGCAGGCCCATGCGGCCGATGACGTGCTCGCCGTATTCGTGCAGCAGGCTGTTGATCTCCTCCGCCCGGGCGAAATCGTGAGCGATGACGGCGATGGCCGCGATGGAGCGGCGGTCTGCGGCAAGGCCGGTGACGGCCGCCGCCTCGGAGCTCAGGGAAAGCGGTATCACGTCCCGGAGCACCCGGTCCGGCGTTTCGATCTCGCCGATGACCGCCTTAACGCCGAAGGCCTGCTCGATGTGGGCCTCGGTCACCACCTCCGCCGTGGGGCCGAAGCGGAAGCCGCCGTCCCGGCTGAGCAAAAGCGCCCGGTCCGCCCGCTGCAGGGCGTGGGCCGGATAATGGGTGTTGAACACGCAGGTCATGCCCTCGGCGGTGAGAGAGGATATGGCGTCCAGGATCAGCAGCTGATTGCGGAAATCCAGATTTGATTCCGGCTCGTCCAGCACCAGCACCCGGGGCTCGGCGGCCAGAGCCTTGGCGATGAGCACCATCTGCAGCTCGCCGCCGCTTATCTCAGAACACTTGCGGCCGGCCAGATGCTGGATATGCAGCCGTTCCATCACCTGCCGCACCACGTCCATATCTTCTTCTTTAGGCTGGGCCAGCAGTCCGAAGCGACTGCTGCGGCCCAGCAGGATCATTTCCTCGGTGGTGTAGATGGCCGCCGCGGCTTTGGCCTGGGGCACGTAGGCCACGGTCTGCCACAGCTCCCGGTTGGGGATGCGGCGGATGTCCCGGCCCTCAAGACGGCTCACGCCCTTTTCCCACTTCAGCAGGCCCATGACGCAGCGCAAAAGGGTGGTCTTGCCCGCGCCGTTGGGGCCCAGGATGGCCAGCAGCTGGCCTTCGTCCAGCTCGAAGCAGATATCTTTCAGTATCTGCCGTTCGCTTTTTGGATATTTATAGCAGCCGTTTTCTACGGAAAGCATCATAATTCCCACCCCCCGGAGCGGCGCAGCAGCAGGATGAAGAAGGGCGCGCCGATGATGGCGGTCAGCACGGAGATGGGGATGGAGGCCGCGGTCAGGGTCCGGGCCAGGGTGTCCACCACCACCATGAAGGCGGCGCCTAAGGACACCGAGGCGGGCACCAGAGACAGGTGGTTGCTGCCGAAGCGCATGCGGCAGATATGGGGCACCAGCAGTCCCACCCAGCCCACCTGGCCGCACATGGACACGCAGGCCGCGGTCATGGCGGTGGCGCAGAGGATGGTGACGATACGCAGGCCCCTTAAGCTCACGCCGCTGGTCCGGGCCTCGTCCTCCGGCAGGGGCAGGATGTTGAGCCGCCAGCGCAGCAGGTAGACGATAACCAGCCCGATGAGGATGAGGGGCGCGCCCATGGCCAGCGTGGTATAGCTGGCCGAATTCAGGGAGCCCATGAGCCAGTAGGTGATGGCCGGCAGCTGGGATTCGGTGTCGGCCACGAATTTGACCAGAGAGACCAGGGCCGTGAACAGGGAGCCGATCATGATGCCGGCCAGGATGATGGTGTTCATGCCCCGTCCCCTGCCCCGGCCGGCCAGCCAGGACAGGCCCAGGGCCACCACGCCGAAGACCAGAGCCAGGGCCTGCACGCCCAGGATGCCCCAGCCGATGAGGATGGCCAAAGCCGCGCCGAAGCAGGAACCGGAGGCCACGCCCAGAGTGTCGGGAGTAGCCAGCGGGTTGGAGAACAGGCTCTGAAAGGCGCAGCCGGATACGGCCAGTCCCGCTCCGGTCAGCAGGGCCAGCAGGATGCGGGGGAAGCGCATGGACCACAGCACCTGCTCCGTATTGGCGTTCAGTTCGTACCCGGCTCCCAGATGGGCGGCGACGGAGCGCAGCACCTCCACCGGGGCCAGAGGGATGCGGCCCACGCAGAGGGCCGCCAGAGCGGTGAGCGGCGGCAGTATCAGCAAAAACAGCCGCGCCCGGGCAGACAGTCTGCCGATCTCAGCTCGTTTCATATATCGCTCGTCACCTGTGAATAGGCAGTCTTGGCGCTGACGCCGGAAAGACGGCCGATCTTGCCCGACAGGGCGCTGATGATATCCTGAGGCGCGTCCACGGCCAGGCAGATGATGTTAACTCCCCGTTCGCGGTAGGGCAGGCCCATGCGGCCGATGATATAGGGGCCGTATTCGTGGAACAGGCGGTTCATCTGCTCCACCGCGTCCTCGTTTTCCACGATGATGCCGATGACGGCCACCCGGGACTGAGTTGCTTCCATAATAAAACTCCTTGTATATTCTGCCGCGGCGCAAATAAAAAAACCGCATACGGAAGATGCGGCGCATAAAAAGACACAGGTCTCGCTTTGGCGTGCAGCTTCCGTCTCAAAAAGATTTCAACGTCAGATCACGGTCTTATACTAACATAAAGCCCGGGCTTTTGCAATATCGTCTGCGGTCCTGGCCGGACGATTTGTTGCTTTGGCAAAATTTATGCCGGTCCCGGCGGCCGGGAAAGTGAAAAGCATGTGTATTTTCTTGACCGAAAAGGGCCGTGAATATATAATAGGAAAGTCGTAAGTTGACAAATCACGCATATTATAAAGCGCAGAGGTAATATATGGATGCTATAGTTTATACTTCGCAGACCGGGTCCACCGCCAGATTCGCCCGCATGCTGGGGGAAGAGCTGCGGCTCCCCGTCTACCAGCTGAGAAGGGCCCAGACCGATCTCAAGGACGGCGCGGAGATCATCTATCTGGGCTGGCTCATGGCGGGCCAGGTGAGGGGCTATAAACAGGCGGCCAAACGCTTCCGCATCGCAGCACTGGCCGCGGTGGGCATGGGCCCCGCCGGCGAGCAGGTGGAAGAGGCACGCAAGGCCAACGACCTGCGGCAGGAGATGCCGGT
>CAMZIS010000066.1 GCA_947307285.1 uncultured Peptococcaceae bacterium
GCCAAAACGTTTTACGACAACGACCTGCTTCCCTTTAAGGACGGCGTCGCCGCCGGGGCGGAGATGGTGCTGGTCTGCCACAACAAGGTGGCCGCCTTCGACAGCAGCCGGCCCGCCTCCCTCTCCCCCAGAGTGCACCGGCTGCTCCGGGAAAAGCTGGATTTCCAGGGCCTCATCCTCACCGACGACCTGGCCATGGGCGGCGTGACCCAGCTTTACTCCATGGCTGATCTGGCGGTGCTGGCCGTGGCCGCGGGCAACGACATGCTGCTCTCCTCCGACGCCCGCACCCAGATAAACGCCGTGCTGCGGGCGGTGCGGGAAGGCCGCCTGTCCGAGGCCAAGATCGACGCGGCGGTGGAGCGCATTCTGACCTGCAAGATCAGCTCCGGCCTCATCCCCCTGCCGGCGGAGCCGGAACCGGAGCCTGCGCCGGAACCGGAACCGGAGCCTGAACCGGACGCGGCGGCCTGAGGGGCAAAGGCCAACGAAGAGCACAGCGCATAAAAAATCCCGGAAGCCGAGGGCTTCCGGGGTTTTTGTCGGTAGATGAAGTTTAGCGCTTGGAGAACTGGGACGCTTTGCGGGCCTTTTTCAGACCGTACTTGCGGCGTTCCTTCATTCTGGGGTCGCGGGTCATGAAGCCGGCCTGCTTCAAAGCGGGGCGCAGCTCTTCGTCGGCCTTGACCAGAGCGCGGGCGATGCCGTGACGGACGGCGCCGGCCTGGCCGGTGGTGCCGCCGCCGAAAACGGTGGCCACGACGTCGTATTTATCCAAAGTGGAGGTCAGGACCAGGGGCTGACGGACGATCATTTCCAGCGTCTTTTTGCCGAAATATTCGCCTAACTCTCTTTTGTTGATGGTAAAATTACCGGTGCCCGGTACCAGCCAAACCTTGGCGATGGCGTTCTTGCGTCTGCCGGTGCCGTAGAACTTGATGCTTTCAGCCATGAATATTATCCTCCTTCCTCCGATTTAGAATTCCCACACTTCAGGCTTCTGCGCGGCGTGGGGATGCTGGTCGCCCACGTAGACCTTGAGCTTCTTGCCCTGGGCGCGGCCCAGCTTGTTGTGGGGCAGCATGCCCTTGACGGCCTTTTCCACGGCCAGGACGGGCTTTCTTTCCATCAGCTGGCGGTAGGTCATTTCCTTCAGGCCGCCCGGATAACCGGAGTGATGATAATACATTTTCTTATCCAGCTTGTCGCCGGTGAGCTTGGCTTTGTCAGCGTTGATGATGATGACGAAATCGCCGGTGTCGATGTTGGGAGTGAAGATGGGCTTATGCTTGCCCCGCAGGATGCGGGCGGCTTCGGTGGAAACGCGGCCCAGCGGCTTGTCGGCGGCGTCGATGATCCACCACTTCTTCTCCACCTCGGCGGGTTTGGCCATATAGGTAGCCATTGAGGTTCCCTCCTTGATTTATCGGAAATTGGTTTGGTCGATTTTGAGCCTGCGCCAACGGGGCAGAAGACGACAGGCGTACTTATTAATTATAGTAGAGCTTTTATCCGTTGTCAAGCAGTCAGCGGGGAAAAATGCCATTTCCGCGTCAATATTTTATCTGTATCTCACTTAGTATTTAACTTCCATCAGGGTGAGGCCCCGGGCCGGGGCGGGCGGGATGTTGCGGTCAAAACTGCCGTCCAGGAATCCCTCGAATTCGTCGAGGCTGATCCTCCCCTGCCCCAGGGCCACCAGGCGGCCGGTGATGATGCGCACCATCTTGTAGAGGAAGCCGTTGCCCTCCACGTCGATGAGGACGGGGCGGGAAAGGCGGGGCAGCGGCGCTATGGCGACGCTTTCATCCGGCTCCGTGATATCCAGCCGATAGATGGTGCGGGTGAAGGTCTTGGATTCGTTGCCGCTGACCGTGAAATGGCGGAAATCGTGCTCGCCCAGGAGCAACTCAGCCCCCCGACGCATCAGGCCCACGTCCGGCTCGCTTTCCAACTGCCAGCTCCAGCGGCCGCCGAAAGCGGAAGCGGCGGCTCCCCGCTCCAAAAGGTAGCGGTAATGCTTGCCCTTGGCGTCATAGCGGGCGTGGAAGCTCTGCGGCACCTCCGCGGCGTCGACCACGCAGATATCCGGCGGCAGGCGGTGGCTGACGATGGCCGCCAGCCTGTCCACGGGCACCGCCGTGTCGCAGCAAAAATTGCAGCGCTGCCCCAAAGCGTGGACCCCGGCGTCGGTGCGGCCCGCGCCGGTGACGGAGACGGGGTGGCCCAGCACGTGGCTCAGAGCCTCCTCCAGCCTTTGCTGCACGGAGACCCCGTGATGATCGGGCTGACGCTGCCAGCCCACGTAGGCCGTGCCGTCATATTCCACGGTGAGCAGGATGTTGCGGTTCATAGCACGCGCTCCAAAATGGCTCCCGCCAGCAGCAGCAGGAACAGGGCGAGACAGACCGTATCGCGGCTCTGCCATTTTACCACCTTCCAGCGGGTGCGGCCCGCGCCGCCCCGGTAGCACTTGGCCTCCATGGCCTGGGACAGGTCGTCGGCCCGACGGAAGGCGGCCACGAACAGGGGCACCAGCAAGGGCACGAAGTTTTTGACGCGCTGGGCGATGTTGCCCTGCTTCAGATCCGCGCCCCGGGCCCGCTGGGCCAGGACGATGCGGTCGAATTCCTCCAAAATGGTGGGGATGAAGCGCAGGGCGATGGACATCATCATGGCGATCTCATGGGCCGGCACGCCGATGCGGGAGGCCGGCTTCAGCAGGGTCTCCAAGCCGTCCGTGAGCTGGATGGGAGTGGTGGTGAGCGTCAAAAGCGAGGCGAAGACCACCAGCATGAACAGGCGAAGGGCCATGGCCAGGCCGTAGGTCAGGCCTTCCGCCGTGAGGCGGAAGCGGCCCAGAGTGAGGAGGACGTGGTCCCCCGGGTACATGAACAGGTTGAGCAAAAAGGTGAGCACGCAGAAGATGACGATGATCTTCATGCCCCGCCAGATGGCCTTGAAGGGCACCTTCGATATGAGCACCGCAGCCAGGCCCACAGCGGCCAGCAGGCCCCAGCCCAGCCAGTCGTCGGCCACGAACAGAGCCACCATATAGATGATGGTGACCAGTATCTTGCAGGAGGCGGTCAAACGATGTACCGGGGAATCAGCCGGATAATACTGCCCCAGCAGCAGCTTTTCTTTAAGCATGGCCGCCCTCCTTTCCGGAGGCGAGGTGCGACAATATCTCCTCGGCCGCGCCCTCCACGGTGACGGCCGAAGCCTCGATATCCCAGCCCCGGCGCTGCAGCTCCCGCACCAGACGGGCCGCCGGCGGCGGCGTGAGATGGGCGGACATGAGGGTCTCTTCCTCGGAGAAGACCTGCTGCGGCGGGCCGTCCAGCAGGACGCGGCCGCCCTTTAAGACGATGACGCGGCGGGCCACCTCGGCGGCCTCGGCCATGTTGTGGGTGATCCACACCACGGTGCGGCCCTCCTCGTTCAGACGGCGCACCAGCTGGGCGATCCATTTGCGGCCGCCCTCGTCCAGGCCGGCGGTGGGCTCGTCCAGGATGATCAGCTGCGGGTCCATCACCAGCACGCCGGCGATGCAGACCCGGCGCTTCTGGCCGCCGGACAGGCTGAAGGGGGAACGGTACCACATGACGTCCGGGTCCAGTCCCACCTGTTCCAGGGCTTCTCTCACCTTCACCGGCAGATAGTCCTCGGCCGTGCCCTGATTGCGGGCGCCGAAGGCCACCTCCTCAAACACGCTTTCCCCGAACAGCTGCTGTTCGGGGTATTGGAAGACCAGGCCTACGGAGCGGAAGGGGTGCTCCGGGTCCTTGCTGCCGGTGAGCTCCACCGTGCCGCTGCTGGGCTGGTAAAGGCCGGCCATGAGCAGGGCCAGGGTGCTTTTGCCGCTGCCGCCGTGGCCGATGACGGCCACCAGCTCGCCATCGTCGATGGTGAGATCCACGTCCCGCAGAGCCGCCGTCTCGCTGACGCCGCCTTCCTGATATATATGATCTACGTGTTGCAGAGTGATTTTCATTTCGGTCAGATACGGCAGAGCCGGTCAGCCAGCTCGTCCACGGCCAGGGCGCCGCGGAGGCTCTCGTAGCCCGCGTCCGCCAGACGGCCCGCCAGATAGCTGATCTGGGGCACGTCCAGGCCCTGTTCGATAAGATAGGCCGGGTCGGAGAACAGCTCCGCCGGAGTGCAGTCTTTGGCCACGCGGCCCTGATCCAGCAGGACCACCCGGTCGGCCAACAGCACCTCTTCCATGATATTGGTGACGTAGATGATGGTCAGGCCCTGTTCCCGGTGGAGACGGGTCAGACTGTCGATGACCTCCAGCCGCATCAGCGGGTCCAGCATGGCCGTAGGCTCGTCCAGCACCAGATAGGTGGAGGCCATGGCGATGGCGCCGGCGATGGCGACGCGCTGCTTTTCGCCGCCGGAGAGCAGATGGGGCGGCTTGTCCCTTTTATCGGCAAGGCGCATGACGGAAAGGGCCTGCTCCACCCGGTCGGTGATTTCCTCCCGGGGAATCCCTAAGTTTTCCAGGCCGAAGGCGATATCGTCCTCCACCGAGGTGGCCACCAGCTGGTTGTCCGGGTTCTGGAACACGAAGGCCACCCGCTCGCGGATGGGATAGAGCATGCTCTCCTCCGCCGTGTCCATGCCGTCCACCAGCACGCTGCCGGACTCAGGCAAAAACAGACCGTTCAGACAGCGGGCCAGGGTGGATTTGCCGCTGCCGTTGCGGCCCACCACAGCCAGCCACTGGCCGGGTTCGATGCGCAGGTCCAGCCCGTTCAAAACCGGGGCTTCCTGCTTACTGTAGCTGTAATGCAGGTCCTTGACTTCGATCATCTGAGTTTCACCACGGGTCGAAAAACGCGAAAACAGGGGCGGGTCATCCCGCCCCTACCTTCAAGCTGAGTACAAAATCAGACTAATTCGATGCGCGCCATCTGGGCGGCGTCGCCCCGCCGCTGTTCCAGCGGGATGATGCGGGTGTAACCGCCTTCACGGTCGGCATACTTGGTCGCCAGCTCGCCGAAGAGCTTGGTCACCATATCTTCCTCGGTCAGGAAGGCCAGCGCGGCGCGGCGGGCAGCCAGGTCGCCCTTTTTGCCCAGAGTGATCATCTTCTCGGTCATGGAAGCGATCTCTTTGGCCCGCTGTTCGGTGGTGTCTATCTTACCGTTTTTGATCAGGGAAGTGGTAGCGTTACGCAGCAAGGCGCGGCGATGAGCGCTCTTGACCCCTAATTTGCGGTATGCCATGATCTAATTCCTCCTGTTATTCCTCACTATTTCTCAGCGCGAGACCCAATTCGGCCAGCTTGGCCTGGACCTCTTCCAGGGATTTGCGGCCCAGGTTGCGCACCTTCATCATTTCTTCCTCGGTGCGGTTGGTCAGCTCCTGCACGGTGTGGATGCCGGCGCGCTTCAGGCAGTTGTAGGAACGGACGGACAGGTCCATCTCTTCGATGGTCATTTCCAGGAGCTTCTCCTTGGTCTCGTCCTTCTTGTCTACCAGAGTGACGGTGGGCTCGCCGCATTCGGTCAGGCCTACGAACAGCTCCAGATAGTCCTTGAGAATCTGCGCGGAAGCGGAAATAGCTTCGTCGGGCGCGATGGTCTTATCGGTCCACACGTCGATGGTCAGCTTGTCGTAGTCCGTCTGCTGGCCCACGCGGGTGTCGGTGACGGCGAAACGTACTTTGACGATGGGCGAGAACAGGCTGTCGACCGGAATGACGCCGATGGGCATGTCTTCGCTCTTGTTCTTGTCCGCGCCCACGTAGCCGCGGCCCTTGCCGACGGTGATCTCCATCTTGAGCACGCCGTCGCTGTCCAAAGTGGCCAGGTAGTGCTCGGGATTGAGGATCTCCACCTCGGGATCGCATTTGATGTCCCCGGCGGTCACCGTGCATTCGCCGCTGGCGTCCACGTAGATGGTGCGCGGCTCGTCGCAGTTCATCTTTACGGAAATGCCCTTCAGGTTGAGGATGATATCGGTGATATCCTCCACCACGCCGGGCGTGGTCGAGAATTCGTGCAACACGTCGCCGTCAACTCCGCTGATCTTGACCGAGGTAACGGCGGCTCCGGGCAGAGAGCTCAACAGCACGCGGCGCAGGGCATTGCCCAGGGTGGTGCCATATCCCCGTTCCAGCGGCTCGATCACGAAGCTGCCAAAGGAATTGTCCTCGGCGGCTTTGACGCATTGAATCTTAGGCTTTTCAATGCCAAACATTAAACCACTCCTTGGTTGTTTCCTGGTTAGTTCGGGGCATTAATTTGGGGTTTGTACGGTTTATCTGGAGTACAATTCAACGATCAGCTGCTCGTTGATGGGCAGATCCACGTCTTCGCGCTTGGGCATGGCGGCCACGCGGCCCACCAGATTGTCCTTATCCAGCTCCAGCCAGGAGGGCGGAGTGCGATGGGCGATGGCGGCGGCGATGGTCTCGAACTTGGGAGACTTGCGGCTGCCTTCCTTGATCTCGATGACGTTGCCTTCTTTTACCAGGAAACTGGGGATGTTGACTTTCTTGCCGTCAACGGTGAAGTGGCCGTGGCGTACCAGCTGGCGGGCGTCCACACGGGAGGAAGCCATGCCCAGACGGTAGACCACGTTATCCAAACGGCGCTCCAGCAGCTGCAGCAGGTTTTCGCCGGTGACGCCGCCTCTGCGGGCCGCCTTGGCGTAGTAGATGCGGAACTGCTTTTCGTTGACGCCGTAGATACGCTTTACTTTCTGCTTTTCTCTCAACTGAGTGCCGTACTCGGAAACCTTCTTGCGGGAAGTGCCGTGCTGGCCGGGCGCCATCTGCTTGGTGACGAAAGCGCATTTATCGGAATAGCAACGGTCGCCTTTGAGATAGAGTTTCATTCCTTCGCGGCGGCAAAGGCGGCAAACAGCTCCAGTATATCTTGCCATTATTTTGACCTCCTGAAATCAGACTCTTCTTCTCT
>CAMZIS010000067.1 GCA_947307285.1 uncultured Peptococcaceae bacterium
GATCAGGAAAATCAATAAGACGGCCAGCGTAGACCAGAACATAGGGCGGTCGCCGTGCCAGAGATCGGAGAGATTGCCCAGGCGGTAAAAGAATTCGCTGAAAAAACCTTCGCTATGTGAATGCATATAGTCCTCCGTTTGCCTTTGCAAAGAAAACCGGTCAGATCAGCAGCAACAGGCGGTGCAAACCGGGCACTACGAAGCGGGAGTTTTCCATGAAGGCTTTGGGGCCTTCCGCTCCCATTTGCGCAAAGACGGGGAAAAAGATATCACTGAACAGTAAGATGGCGGCGCAGGCAATAGCCAGAGCAAGCAAAGCTCCCAGCAGCTGATTGAGGCGGCCCAGCAGACCGCGGCCGAAAATTCCGGAAACAGCGTTCGCCAACTTTTTGACCAGCCATAAGGAAACCAGAAAAACCGCAATGAAAGCCGCCAGGCCCAGCAGCCGGGCGATCAGGCCGTCGACGTCGCAAAACAGATACAGCAACTGAAGCAGTTTTTCTCCGGCCTCCGTGGCCGGCGTTAACCGGGGAAGCATGCCTTGCAGCAACCAGGCCAGCCAGCCGCTGCAATACCTGGCCACGCCGTAGGCGATGAACACAGCGGCGAAACGGCTTAGCACTCTGACTGTACCGGCCCGCCAGCCGCCGATCAGGGACAGCACGATGAAGGCGGCCAGCACCAGGTCGCTTACGGTAAAAGACATGGACATGGCATTCCATTCTGTCATATTAACAGTATAGTATAAATCGGCCGTCGCCGCAAGGACGTTGACTGATTTTTACCGGATAATGATTAGCGAGCAGGCCAACAACGCGATTTACGCAGGCCGCCGATTTACAATTATCGCGGTGTACGATATAATGGACATCAGAACGCAAAGCGAATGCTCGGGAATCCGTGGTTTCGGGGGTGAGAGAAATGGCCCGATCTTCTCAACAAAAAGCCAAACTGCTGCTTATCGCCAAATACCTGATGGAAGACAGCGACGAGCGGCATCCCCTTTCTATGACGCAGATACTGAACTATCTGCGACAGAACGGTGTGGAAGCGGAAAGAAAATCCGTATACGACGATCTGGAGACGCTGCGATTGTTCGGCCTGGATATCGTCACCGTCAAAGGACAGGGCGGCGGCTATTTCATCGGCCAGCGCCAATTCGAGTTGGCTGAGCTGAAGCTGCTGGTTGACGCTGTGCAGGCCAGCCGCTTTATCACCGAGCGCAAGACGGCCCAGCTCATACGCAAGCTGTCCACCCTGGCATCTTCGCATCAGTCGGCCCAGCTGCGGCGACAGGTTTACGGCGCCGGACGGGTCAAATCCATGAACGAGAGCATCTACTACAACGTGGACGCCCTGGCTCAGACCATCAGCGCCCGGTGTCAGGTTGAGTTCCGGTATTTTGACTATACGGTTGATAAGGAACGCCGCTTCCGCCGCAACGGCGAATCATACCGGGTCAGTCCCTACGCTTTGATCTG
Source organism: uncultured Peptococcaceae bacterium (assembly GCA_947307285.1). Classification (GTDB taxonomy): domain Bacteria; phylum Bacillota; class Dehalobacteriia; order UBA4068; family UBA4068; genus CALXSV01. The sequence continues at coordinate 1,482 of CAMZIS010000067.1, forward strand.
GGATAACCAGCGTTACTATCTGCTGGCCTGGGATAAGGACGCCCAGGCTTTCCGGCACTATCGGGTGGACCGCATGGTGGAGATTAGGGAGACCAACCTGAAAAGAGAGGGCGAAGCTGATTTCGCCGGGCTTGATATGTCCCGCTATACCCAGCAGACCTTCGATATGTTCGGCGGACGGGCCCTTCAGGTCAGTCTGGAGTTCGACGACGGCATGGCAGGAGTGGTGATCGACCGCTTCGGCAAGGATACCATGATCATCAGCAGCGGCGAAGGCTGCTTCAGAGTAGATGTGCCGGTGGTGGTCAGCTCCCACTTTTACGCCTGGGTCGCCGGGCTGGACGGCGCCTGCCGCATCATCGGTCCGCCGGAAGTGAGGCAGGGAATGAAGGAGCATCTGCACAAGATCGCCTCCGCCTACGAATAAATAACAGGGGACGGAACCCGTCCCCTGTCTGAGATTACAGACCGTATACCTTGCGGTATTTCGCTTTAAGGTAATCCGTATAGTAATGCGGGTCGAAAGGCTCGCCGCAGATATCCTGGATCAACTGGGAGGCGGTCTTGACGCCGCCGAAGCGGTACAGCTTTTCTGTCAGCCACTCCACCAGGGGGCGGAACTCTCCCCTGCCCACCAGGCCCCATACATCCAGGTCCTTCTCCATGGCGGCCAGTATCTGGGCGCTGTAGGCGCTGCCCAGGGCGTAAGTCGGGAAATAACCGAAGCTGGCGTCGCTCCAGTGCATGTCCTGCAGCACGCCATGGCTGTCGTCGGGAACGTCCACGCCCAGGTATTCTTTGTACAGGCGGTTCCATTCTTCCGGCAGGTCGGACACGGCCAGCTCGCCGCTGACCATACGTTTTTCCAGCTCATAGCGGACCATGATATGCAGCGGATAAGTCAGCTCATCGGCCTCTACACGGATCAGGGACGGTTCAGCCCTGTTGCAGGCCAGCCACAGCTGCTTCGCGTCCACGCCCTGCATTTGTTCGGGAAAGAGCTCCTGCAGCTTGGGCAGGAGGAAGGCTGTGAAGGCCTCGGACCGGCCGATGATGTTCTCCATGAAGCGAGACATTGACTCGTGGATGGAGCAGCTTGCCCCCTCGGCCAGGCTGAGACCGTTCAATTCGTCTGCCGTGTGCATCATATACAGGGCATGGCCGCCTTCGTGGATGACGCTGAACACGGAAGACAGCGGCGCTTCGGTATAATAGTGAGTGGTTATGCGCACGTCCTTATTGGAGACCGAGGTCGTAAAAGGATGCTCGGTCTGGCCCAGCGAGCAGTATTCGGGGTCCAGTGTCATGACTTCCATCAGCCAACGGGCCAGCTTTTCCTGGATATGAGCCGGATAATCCTTTTGTAAGAATGAAACATCCGGCTGGGGTTTCTCAGCTATCTCATGGATCAGAGGCACAAGCTCCTCACGGAGTGTGGCAAAGAAGCCGTCCAGCATCTCCGCGTTCAATCCATGCTCGTAATCATCCAGCATCAGATCATATATCGGGGCTTTAGCATCGTAATAACGCTTAAAGCGAACAGCGTACTCCAATAATTTCTCTAGATGAGGGCGAAACATTTCCCAATCGTTGCCGTCTTTGGCCTTGCGCCAGGCCACGCCCGCATGAGCCTGGGCAGATTCAAAAGCGCTGTATTCCTCTACCGGGATGACCTCTATCTGCTTTAAAGTCCGGTGCAGCTCCTCCACTTCCCGCTGCAAATGGATCGGCAAATCTTTTTTCTGTTCCAGTAATTCCTTCATCAGGCTGCGGAATTCGTCGTTGACCAGCAAACCGTACTGCATCTCCGCCAAAGCGCCCATGGTCTCGCCGAAGCGTTCCCCGCCGCCGGCAGGCATTACGGTCTCCGCGTCGTAGCTCAATACGGTCATGGCATGCTGCAATACGTAGCGTTTTTCTATATTATCCTGCAAGCGTTCGATATTCTTTTTTACGTCCATGATGATCCTCCGTAACACGATAGCATTATAGTTTATGATGATGTTCATCAAAAAAACCGGCAATGGATAAGATTAGCGGCCGGCGGGAGTTTTCCTGTTTTTGCAATAGTTTTTCCGGCTGATCGGACTTAAATACTTCTCTTTTGAGGACTTTTATATGACAAGATTCAAAAACATCGGCATACTTGCCCACGTAGACGCGGGCAAGACCACACTGACCGAACAGCTCCTGGCCGCCTCCGGCGCCATCAGCGCCCCCGGCACCGTAGATAAGGGCACCGCCACCACGGACAGTCTGGAAGTGGAGCGCAGGCGGGGCATTTCCGTAAAAACAGCCTCCGCGTCCCTGCCCCTGGGTGAAGACGTAATAAACATAGTGGATACGCCGGGACATACCGATTTCATCGGCGAGGTGGAGCGATCCCTGGCGGTTCTGGACGGGGCCGTGCTGGTCATCTCCGCCGCAGAAGGAGTGCAGGCCCAGACCACGCTGCTTCTGGACGCCATGCGGAGGCTCAAGCTTCCCGCCCTGCTGGTCATGAACAAGCTGGACCGGTCGGGCTGTGATCCCCGGGCCGTGATCGAAGATATAAAGCGCGAGCTCAGCTGCGACCTGTTGGTTATGTGCGAATGTGAAGGCGCCGGCGAAAGCATCGTGAAGATCACCAAGCGAAGCCTGATCCAGGATGATTTTCGGGAAGACCTGCTCCTGACGTTAGCGAACACCGATCCCAAGCTTGAAGAACGCTATTTTGCCGGTGAGGAGATAGCGGACGAAGAGCTGCTGCGGCTGCTGAGAGAGGCCGTGGCCGAAGGACGGGTCTATCCTCTGTTTTTCACCTGCGCAAAGCTGGGCAAAGGAGTCGGCGATGTCCTGGAGGCCCTGGGCGAGCTGCTGCCCTGGGCAGAGGGGCGCGACGACGGCCCTCTGTCCGGCGTGATCTACCGGGTACAATACGATCCCTATTTAGGCAAGCTGGCCCACGTCAGGCTATTCGGGGGACGTCTGAAGAACCGCGATCCGCTGCCCCTGTTAGGCGAGACGGAAGAGCCGGAAAAGATCGCTCAGATCAAGCGCTATAACGCCGGCAAGCTGCAGGACAGCGGCCTGCTAACGGCAGGCGACATCGGGGTGCTTATGGGCATCAGCAGGGCCCGTATCGGACAGATCATCGGCAGCGAGGACGTGAGCCGGGACTGCCGGCTGGCAGTGCCGTTGTTGATGATCAAGGTAACTCCGGAAAACCCGGCGCAACTTCCCCAGCTGATGCAGGCTCTGAGCCAGCTGTCGGAGGAAGATCCCCTGCTGGACTATGAATACGACCAGGATACGCGGGAGATGCTGATCCGCATCACCGGCATCATCCAGATCCAGATACTGCGGGAGCTGCTGGAGACCCGCTACGGCCTAAAAGCCGAATTTTCGCAGCCTGCCATCATTTACCGGGAGCAGCCCAGCCGTCCCGGCCGGGGTCTGGAAGAATACACCATGCCCAAACCCTGCTGGGCCGTGGTGGAGCTTACCGTGGAGCCCCTGCCGCCCGGCAGAGGCCTGCAGTTCCGCTCCGCCGTCAAGGACAATGTGCTGGCTTATCGCTATCAGCATCATGTGGAACAGAGCATGCGTCAGACCTTCCGCCAGGGGGTCCTGGGCTGGCAGGTGGACGACGCTCTGGTCACACTGGTCTACGGAGAAAGCCATCATGAGCACACCCATCCTCTGGATTTCTTCGTGGCCACGCCCATGGCGGCCCTCCGGGCTTTGCAGGACAGTCAGCCTATATTGCTGGAGCCCTGGCTCAAACTGGTCATGCGGGCGGAATCCGGCCTGACAGACAAGATCATCGGGCAGATCATCGCCATGCGGGGCGAATTCTCGCCGCCGAGCATCACCGGAGACGATTTTACCATGGAAGCCTGCGTGCCGCTGGCCACTTCCCTGGATTGGCCCATCGAATTCCAGTCGCTAACTTCGGGAAAGGGTCGGATGGGCAGCTCTTTTCTGGAATACCGCCCCTGCCCGCCGGGCGAAGGAACCACCCGTCCCCGCCGCGGTGTGGATCCGCTGGACAAGCCGAAATGGATCCTTCACTGCCGCGGCGCGATCTGAACACATGCACTGAAAAAGCATGGTCTCGTTTTGAGACCATGCTTTTTTATAATCAGCTCAGATCACGCCTGACGCTACGAACAAGGAAATGCCGGCAATCAGGGTCAGAGTGGATAAGGCGGTGGAAACTATGGTCATCTCGTCGCCCAGATGGCCGTCGCAGCCCATGAGACCGGTGATCACGCTGGATACGGCGGCGGAAGGCATGGCCAACACCATCCACAGTGAGAATAGCTCCACCCCGCGGACGCCCAGGAGATAGCCGCCCAGGGCGATGACGGTAGGCATGACTATCAGCTTGATCAGACTGGACAGGAGCACCAGCAGGCTGTCTTCCTTGAAGCTCTTGAAGCCGAAGCGGGCGCCGATGATCAGCATGGATACCGGCAGGGTGGCCCCTCCGAAAGATGAGATGGTGGAAGTCAGGAACCGCGGCAGTTCAAAGGGCAGCAGCATGAAGATGATGCCCAGGAAGGCGGCGATCACCATGGGGTTTTTGACCACCTCAAGCAGCTCGCGCCCCAGCTTCCGCTCGTTGCTGTGGGAAAAGAACTGCAGCGTCAGGATGCCGTAGACGTTGTCGAAGGGATTAAGCAGTACCACCAGCAGGATGGCGGGCAGAGCCCGTTCGCCGCCCAGCACGCTCACTATGAGGGGCATGCCAATCAGCACTGTATTGGGACGGAAGCTGGCGTGCACGAAAGCCCCCGCACGGGCCGGGTCCTTGATGAAACGGCGGCTCAGCAGCACCAGAGCCAGCACGAAAACGGTATAGGCCAAAGCCGCGTACACATACATCAGGGGCGACTGCAGGGTCGACAGGTCAGAGCCCAGGGCCGCATCCAGGATCATGCAGGGCAGCAGCAGGTAGAAGCATATCTTGTTCAGGGAGGGCAGCACACTGTCATTGATCCAGCCCAGCCGGCGCAGCAGAGCGCCGATGACGACCATGATGAACAGGGGCAGCACCCGGTCTACGGCAAACAGGAAAGAAGACATATAAGACCTTTCAGATTATCAGGAACGCGCCAGGTACTCGCGGGCCTTGCGGTTGGCCTCAAAGGCAAGCTCCTCCTCGTCCAGACCGACCAGACGGCCCTGCTTCACGGTAACGGCGCCGTTTATTATCGTATAGTCCACCGGACCCTTCAGGCCCACCGTGGCCAGGACGGACTTGGGATCGGCACAGGCGGCGGTCAGCTCGAGCCGGCGGGAATCCACCAGGAAGAGGTCGGCGCATTTGCCGATGGCGATGCTCCCTATATCATCCCGTCCCAGCAGGGACGCGCTGCCCCGGGTAGCCATCTTCAGCAGGTCATAGCCGGAAGGCGCCTTATCGTGCCAGGTCAGGCGGTGCAGCAGGTAGGCGCAGCGCAGCTCT
>CAMZIS010000068.1 GCA_947307285.1 uncultured Peptococcaceae bacterium
CAGTCCGTACCCTTTCGGTTACGTTTAATAAATCTGTTCCATAAACGGTGACGTGCTGCGGCAATAGTTCGGACTGCGGGAGGTGAAAGGAAATGACAGAGTGCAAAGAGCAAAAGCGTATCCGGCTGGCCGCCGCTTTCAAAGAGCTGCTGCGCCAGTATCCCTTCCATAAGATATCCGTCAAAATGATCGCCGAAAGCGCCGGCATGAGCCGCCCGTCCTTTTACAAATACTTTGCCGACAAATATGAGCTGCTGGGCTTCGTCGCCGAATACTGGATCATGCGCAAGGTGGATATGCTGCTGGAGGAGGGCATGATAGACGCCGGTATCGAGCTGCTGTTCCGCAGCATTCTGAACGAGGCGGACTTTTTCGAGCGGGCCTTTGCCGTGACCGGGCAGAACAGCTTCGAAAAAAGCTTTGGCGAGCTGCTGGAAAAGCGCATCCGCAGGCTGCTGGCGGAGGCGCCGGTCATGCCGCCCCTCCCCGCCCTGCTCACCCTGGACAACCTGGCGCGCTATTATTCCTTCGGGCTGACCCAGTCCATCAAGGCCTGGCTGGAGCACGCCCGGCAGGGAGAGGTAAAGGACCTGATCGAGGCCTATATGTTCCTGAACGAGCATTCCCTCAGCGAGCTGGTCTGGCCCCGCCGGGAACAGTGACAGGCACGCAAAAAGCCCCGCTGCAAGAGCGGGGCTTTTTATTATGGACGCGAAAACGCGAAGCCGTCAGCCCGCCTGGGACTGGGAACGGTCGTAGGCCGCACGCACCGCCCGGGCCAGCTGATCCGCGCAGGAGGTGGGCTTGTGCCCGCAGGTGTTGCCCTTGAGTTTGTCCTCGATCTGCTGCACCGTCCAGCCGTCCACCAGCTTGGAGATGGCTTTAAGATTGCCGTTGCAGCCGCCGTGGAACACGATGTCTTTCACCACGTCCCCTTCCAGATCGAAGTCGATGCTGGAGGCGCAGACCATGGAAGTCTGATAAGAGTAGTTCATATTCCTTCTCCTTTGTTCAAGTTATTATTATTTCAGGACGGCGCAGAGCCCTATCACTCCGCGGCGCCGCCTTTTTCCTGCATGATGTCGAGGATGACCCGCTCCGTTTCCACCATGCCGGGAACGGCGATGCGGCCCACGTTGCGCATGGTCTCCTCCGGGGTGCGGCCCCCTACGCCGTGTTCCGGCGAAACGAAGCTGCCGGCCAGCGCCAGATCGCTGCTGCTGAAGGCCGTATCCACCGCGGAGAGCACCTTCATGCAGCAGGCGTGGTTGCCGCCGGTGCAGATCATGCCCACCAGGGAGGCGGCCATATTGTTCAGGGTGGCTGCCACCTGCTCGTATCCGCCGCCCCGCATCAGGGTGAGGCCGCAGGCCATGCCGGTGCCGGCGGCGATACCGCAGCCGCAGAAGGCGGACAGCTTGCCGGAAAACTCCTTCATGTACATGGTGACCAGATAGCTGAGGCAGATGCCTCGCCACAGCAGCTCCTCCGGCAGGGCTTCCACCTGCTGCAGGGCGTAGAGGGGCATGACGGCGATGATGCCGTGGTTGCCGCTGCCGGTGATGCTCATGGCGGGCTTGTCCAATCCCAGCACCCGCCCTTCCGCCGCAGCGCCGGCCAGGGCCCGGGCCGAGGCGCGCACGTCGTCGGAGACGAAGGTTCCGCCGTTGACCCGAAGCAGGCTTTTGGTCAGCACGCAGCGTTCCGCCTGCCGGGCGGCCTCCGCCAAAGCCAGGTTCATCTGCCAGGATTCGCTGAGGAAGGCCAGCTCTTCGGCGGGCGCAGTTGCCGCGCAGCGGTAGAAATCCGCCAGCGTATAGCCGACGATGGGGGACTTTTCTCCCTCCGCCGCCGCGTCCGCCGGCTTTTCCCACACCGTGACCCCGTTTTTGCTCTTGCGGCAGATATTGGTATGGCTGCCCCTGATCTCCGCTTCGCACAGGTCGTGGGCCGTGCGCACCCGGGCCAGGATGTAGATATCCGAGGAAACGGAGGACACGCCGGCCTTCACCCGGCCCTCCGCCACGAAGCGGCGGCTGCGCTCCACGTCCTCCGGGGTGATATCCGTCAGAGAGAGCAGGCCCTTGTCGGCCCGTCCCGCCAGAGTGCCCAAAGCGGCGGCGTAGAGGTTGCCCACCTTGTCCGTGCCGGGCAGGCCGCAGGTATAGGCGTTTTTGTACATGCCGGAATTCTCCAGCAGCTCCACGCTTTCCGGTTCCTCCTCGCTCAGCTCCCGGGCGGCGGCGCAGGCCAAAGCGATGGCCGCCGGTTCGGTGACGCCCAACGCCGGTTTGCGGTCAGCGCGTATCAGTTGCAAAAGCTCTTGTGCCATGGCTGTCTCCTTTGTTTACTGCGGACGTCAGACGTCCAGCTTGGCCACGGCGTCCATCAGCATGTCCACCGTGACCTTATAGGGATAATGCTCCATGTCTTCGCCGGTGACCACGGCCTCGGCACACTGACGCACCTGCTCCAGCGTGACTTCCAGCTCGGACAGGGAGGTGGGCAGGCCCACCGTTCTGTTGAATTCCATCAGGCGGCGGCATTCGTCATCCTGGCCGTCCACCAGCAGCATGACCAGGACGCCGAAGCCCACCACCACGCCGTGGAGATGGTTCTCCTCGAAGCCGGGCAGGGTGCACAGGCCGTAGTAGAAGGCGTGGCCCAGGCCGCCGTTGTAGTCGATGGAGTATTCCCGGGACACCAGCATGGAGACCCAGCCGGTGGTGATGATGATGGCCAGCACCGCCTGTTCCAGCTCGTAGGTGGCCCGGCCCGCCTTGTTGTCGGACAGAGCCTGAGCGCCGTAGCGCACCAGAGTTTCCATGCACATGCGGCTGAGGTTCACGCCCAGGGCCTTGAAATGCTCCAGATCCTCGCCCTGGGAGGATATCTTCACCTCGTAGAACTTGGCGTAGGTGTCGCCGATGCCGGCCCACATATAGCGGTAGGGGGCCCGGGCGATGATATCGGTGTCGATGAACACGTGCTTGGCGCATTCCAGGAAGAAGACGAATTCGGAAAAGGAGCCGTCTTCGTTATAGACGATGGACAGGGCCGAGCTGGCGGCGCAGTTGGAGGCGATGGTGGGAAAAGAGAGATAAGGCTTTTTCAGGTCCAGGGACACCAGCTTGCAGGTATCCACCGCCTTGCCGCCGCCCACGGCGAAGATCATGTCCGCCTGCCGCACCGAGTCCAGGGCTTCCAGCCTTGCCGCGGCGGCCCGGGTGCACTCCGTGCCGTACCACACGAAATCCACGATCTCGATCTCGGAGCCGGCCACGGCCCGCTCCAGCTTTTCCCGGGCTGCGGCCATGGCCTTTTTGCCGCCGATGACCACGGCCCTGGTGCCGTAAAGACGGCTGTATTCCGGCACCTTGGCGTAAGCCTCCGGCCCCACGGTATAGGGGGCGGGGATGATGGTATAGTTTTCCATACGTCGCGTTCCTTATAAAAATACTCTTGTTTATGTTTACAACTTCGGCAAAATTATAATAAACTTTTATTTCTTAGTCAACCGAGGGACGATTGTTCTTTGCGCTGCCGTGTGCTATCATCATTATTATAAAAAAGCAAGGGAGCGGACAGATGCTTAACCGTACCTACACCGATATGCTGCAGGAAAAAGACGTCATCTTCGAGATCTTCCACTACGCCCTCTCGCGTATCAGAGAGATCGGCGCGGAGAACGTGTTCGATTTCAGTCTGGGCAATCCCTCGGTGAGTCCCCCGCCCCAGGTGGCGGAAGCCATAAAAGACGAGCTCTCGGAACGGCCGCCCCTGGCCCTGCACGGCTACAGCCCCAGCTTCGGCCTGCCCGAGGCGAGGGCCGCCGTGGCCGAGCACCTCAACCGCCGCTACGGCTGCCATTACGGACCGCAGCACATCTTCATGACCGCCGGCGCGGCCTCCGCCCTGGCTCACGCTCTGCGGGCCCTGGCCTCCCCCGGCCAGGAGATCGTCACCTGCGCACCCTGCTTTTCCGAATACCGGCCCTATACCGCCGGCGCGGGACTGAGCCTGAAGATAGTGCCCGCCAGCGTGGAGGATTTCCAGATCGACTTCGCCGGTCTGGAGCAGGCCATCGGTGAGAATACCGCCGCCGTGCTGGTCAATTCCCCCAACAACCCCTCCGGCGCCGTCTATTCCACGGCCACGGTAAAGCGGCTGGCGCAGCTGCTGCGGTATAAGTCCGACGAGCTGGGCCGTCCCCTCTACCTAATCTCGGACGAGCCCTACCGCGACATCGTGTTCCAGGACGTGGACAGCCCCTATATCGCCAACCTGTACGAGGACACGGTGACCTGTTATTCCTACAGCAAATCCCTGTCCCTGCCCGGTGAGCGCATCGGCTATCTGGCGGTGAATCCCGCCTGCCGTGACGCGGAAAAGATCGTCGAGATCTGCCCCCAGATCTCCCGCACCATCGGCCACAACGGGGCGGCCTCCCTCTTCCAGCGGGTGGTGGCCCGGACGGGCGAGGCCACGGCCGAACTGTCGGTCTACGAAAAGAACAAGGACATCCTCTGCCGCGCCCTGAAGGAATTCGGCTACAGCTTCGTGGAGCCGGGCGGGTCCTTCTACATGTTCCCCCGCTCCCCGGAGGCGGACGCTTTCGCCTTTTGCCTGAAGGCCCGCCAGCACGAGCTGATGCTGGTGCCGGGGGACATCTTCGCCTGCCCCGGCCACTTTCGCATCGCCTACTGCGTGCCTACGGAGCGGGTGGAAAAAGCCCTGCCCGCCTTCCGCGCTCTGGCTGCGGATTACGGCATGATCTGAGGGACGGTTAAGGATAAGAATATTGCATATACTGTCTGAGCAGCGATATTCCTTCGCTGCTCAGATTTTTTTCGCAGGAGGCTATTTGCCTATTGACAAAGTAGGAAAATAGCGTTATCATCCTACTGGACTGATAGGTTGAACCCGATCCGACCGGTCCCCACACTAAAGCAGGAGAACACGCTTATGGAGCAGATGAAGATCGGCCCTGTGGCCTCGTATCTGGAAAAAGTCGCTCTGGCCATGGACGACGGCGGCCTGACGCCGGAGGACAACCGCTATATCGGCCTGGAAGACACGGCAAAGGAAGCTATTTCCCATTTGCTGACCGCTATGTTCCCCCACTATCTGGGCAGCCTGCGCGACCGCTTCGTTTCCGCGGAAAAGCGCACCTGGGAGCTGATGCGGGCCTTCGACGCCCTGTCCAGCGCCCTGCGCTGCATCATCAACTGCCGCAAGCAGGCGGACATCAAGGCGGCGGAGCTGATCCAGTCCCTGCCCGACATCCTGGACGTGCTGCGCACGGACATCCAGGCCGCCTACGAAGGAGACCCGGCCGCCACCTCCACCGACGAGGTCATCCTCACCTACCCCGCCTTCAAGGCCATCAGCATCTACCGCATCGCCCACAAGCTGTACCAGATGAAGGTGCCCATCCTGCCCCGGGTGATGACGGAATACGCCCACCAGCTCACCGGCATCGACATCCACCCCGGCGCTACCATCGGCCGCTATTTCTTCATCGACCACGGCACCGGCGTGGTGATCGGCGAGACCACCACCATCGGCGAGCACGTCAAGCTGTATCAGCACGTCACCCTAGGCGCCAAGAGCTTTGCCCTGGCCGAGGACGGCACCCCGGTCAAGGGCGTGAAGCGCCACCCCGACATCGGCGATTACGTGGTCATCTACGCCGGCGCCACCATCCTGGGCGGCACCACGGTCATCGGCGACCACTGCGTGGTGGGCGGCAACGTCTGGCTCACCCATTCCCTGCCGCCGGGTGAGACGGTCACCGTCCGCATCCAGCAGAACAGCCGCAACTCCGAAGATTATATAGAGTACATTATTTAGCTCATATATTTTGAAATATACAGTCACCATCACCAAGGAGGAAAACATGAACGTTTACGCAGACAACGCAGCGACGACCCGCATGAGCGAGACCGCCATCAAGACCATGCTGCACTATATGGAAAACGTCTACGGCAACCCGTCCAGCCTGCACACCGTGGGCCAGGTAGCCAAGGAAGCCCTGGACGACGCCCGGGCCCGGGTAGCCGCCAGACTGGGCTGCGAGCCCGCGGAGGTCTACTTCACCTCCGGCGGCAGCGAAGCCGACAACCAGGCCATCATCTCCGCCGCCAAGAGCGGCGCCAGAAAGGGCAAAAAGCACATCATCTCCACCGCCTTTGAGCATCACGCGGTGCTGCACACCCTGAACAAGCTGGAAAAGGAAGGCTGGGAAGTGACGTTGCTGGACGTGCACGAAAACGGCATGGTCAGCGCGGAACAGGTGGCCGAGGCCATCCGGCCCGACACCTGCCTGGTCACCATCATGTACGCCAACAACGAGATCGGCTCCATCCAGCCCATCACCGAGATCGCCAAGGTCTGCAAGGAAAAGGGCGTGCTCTTCCACACCGACGCGGTGCAGGCCGCGGGCCATCTGCCCATCAACGTGAAGGAACAGGGCATCGACATGCTGTCCCTGTCCGCCCATAAATTCCACGGACCCAAGGGCGTGGGCGTGCTCTACGCCAGACGGGGCGTGGTCCTGACCAACGTCATCGAAGGCGGCGCTCAGGAAAAGGGCAAGCGGGCCGGCACCGAGAACCTGCCCGGCATCATGGCCATGGCCGCCGCCCTGGACGAGGCCTGCGACCATCTGGAAGAAAACGCGGTCAAGGTCTCCGCGCTCAGGGACAAGCTGATCGCCGGCCTGTCCAAGATCCCCCACTGCATCCTAAACGGCGATCCTGTGCATCGCCTGCCCGGCAACGTCAATTTCTGCTTCGAGGGCATCGAAGGCGAGAGCCTGCTGCTGCTGCTGGACGACAAGGGCGTGCGCGCCTCCTCCGGCAGCGCCTGCACCTCCGGCTCCCTGGACCCCAGCCACGTGCT
>CAMZIS010000069.1 GCA_947307285.1 uncultured Peptococcaceae bacterium
GCCTACGGTCTGGCGATCACCATCAGCATGCTGATGATGACGGCCATGTTCTGCGTCTATATCGGCGTCCTGCACAAAAAGAGGATCGCCGCCTTCCTGTTCGGCCTGGTATTCTTCGCCTTCGAGGGCGTGTTCTTCGTTTCCAGCCTGGGCAAGTTCATGGTCGGCGGCTATGTGGCTATCATCATCTCCGCTGCCATCCTCTTCATCATGATCTGCTGGTATCGGGGCACTGAGATCGAAAAGGCCCAGGATATCCATTTGTATATGCGGGACCACCTGGACGCCATCAAGGACCTGCAGAACGACGATTCCATCCCCCTGTGCAGCAATAATATAGTGTATCTGACCAAGGGCGACGATTTTGAAAAGATCGACCGGGACATCCTGTATTCCATCCTGGATAAGGACCCGAAGCGGGCGGACGCCTACTGGTTCATCAGCGTCAATACCACCAACGATCCGTATCAGATGAATTATCAGGTGGAGACCTACGGCACGGATTATATCTTCCGCGTGAACCTCTACCTCGGTTTCAAGGTGAAGCCCAGCGTCAACATCTACCTCCGTCAGATCGTCAACGACCTGCTGGCCCTGGGAGAGCTGCCGCAGCAGAACCGGCGTCATTCCATCTACGGCCCCTCCGACGTGGGTTCGTTCAAGTTCTATATGATACGGGAGATGATCTCCCAGGAAGGCGACATCTCATCCCTGGACAATACGCTGATCCACGCCAAGCACTTCATCCGCCGCATGGCCGGCAACCCCATCGAGTGGTACGGCCTGAAAACGTCGAATACCATCGTGGAATACGTTCCCCTGTTCTTCACCTATCGGCAGAGCCCCGACCGCCTGAAGCGTATCTGAGGGATCTCAGCCCCATGTGCTGCGGGCGCCGCGGGTATTGCGGCATTCCGCTTGAGCAATATCCGCGCGGACACACAGGCCAGTCGAAGGTACAAAACAATAACGATAATAAAGAGCATGCAGACTGCATCCGGTCTGCATGCTCTTTTTATATACAGATTATATACAGAAATATCATTTGATATTGAAGAATTTAAAAATAATGAAAGCGCTTGCCATAATACCGATCAGGCAGCGTATCCCGATGAACTTGTTTTTTCTTATATTCATGTGGTATTATCATATAAAAGAAAAACCGATAAAGAGTGTTAGACCGGCTCTTATCCCGGGACCACATAAATGAAGCGGAGTCGACTGATGAGAAAGACCGACAAAAGACCTTTAACCATAAAACGCGTCAGCTTCCTGCTGGTGTTCCTGGCCGCGCTGCTGCTGACGACAGCTTATGCCGCCGGCAATCAGCCTGCGGGAGCGGCTGTGGATCCGGTGGACAGAAGCGACAACTATTCGGCGGTCATGTACGACAACAGCAACGGTCTGCCTACCTCCGAGGCCAACGATATAGCCCAGACCAGCGAGGGCTTCATCTGGATCGGCAGCTACAGCGGACTGGTCCGCTACGACGGCAACACCTTTGAGCGCATCGATTCCACCACGGGCATCACCAGCGTGGTCTGTCTGCTGGTGGATAGCCGCGACAGGCTGTGGATCGGCACCAACGACAACGGCCTGGCCATGCTGGAGCGCGGCGAATTCACCATGTGGAAAGAGTCCGACGGGCTGGGCTCCTCCAAGATCTGCTGTCTGGAGGAGGACAGCGACGGCAGCATCTACGTAGGCACTACGGCCGGCATTTCGGTGGTCTCCCCGGACCTGACCCTGAGCCATCTGGACGATCCCCGCATCGCCGGCGTATATATGGAGCATATAATCCGCGGCAGCGACGGGCTGCTCTACTGCATCACCAATGAGGACGACTGTTTCACCCTGAGAGGCGGGGAGCTGGAAGACTATACCGGTCATAGCATGACCGTTATCGACGGCATCACCAGCATCCTGCCGGATCCAGACGACCCCGGGAAGATACATATCGGCACGGGAGAGTCCATGATCTATTACGGCGATCCCAAGACCGATCCGGGAGCCATGAAATCCGTGGATATCTCTCCCCTGTTCAGCGTGATCAGCATGAAGCAAATCGACGGCAAGCTCTGGATCTGCTGCCGCAACGGCATCGGGATGATAGACGACGAGGGCTTCCATCATCTGTCTGAGCTGCCCATGAACAACTCGGTCAACCAGGTCATGGCCGATTACGAGGGCAACCTGTGGTTCGTCTCCGCCCGCCAGGGCGTTATGAAAGTGGTAGCCAACAGTTTCCTGGACGTGTTCGAGCAATACGGCCTGGACGAGAGGGTGGTCAATTCCACCTGCATCTATGAAGGCCGGCTGTATGTAGCCACGGACACCGGACTCATCGTCCTGGATGATGAGGGACCGCTGTCCGCCCTGCCGCTGGCCTCGGCCCGGACCGCTTCCGGCAAAGAGCTGGAGTCCGCCGATCTGCTGCAGCTGCTGGACGGTGTGCGCCTCCGCTCTGTCGTCCGGGACAGCCAGGGCCGGCTGTGGATATCCTCCTGGCGGGGCTACGGCGCCCTGTGCTACGACGGGAACGAAGTGACGGCCTTTACCGAAGAAGAGGGGCTGTTCTCCGACCATGTCCGTATCGTGCATGAAACAAACGACGGTTCGCTGCTGGTGGTAAACACCGGCGGTCTGAACGTTATCAGGGACGACCGCATCGTCGCCGGTTACGGCAGGGAGGACGGCATTGAGAACCCGGAGACCCTGACCGTAGCCGAGGCGCCCAACGGAGATTACGTTATCGGCTCCAACGGCGACGGGATCTATGTCATCAACGACGAAGGCCTGCGGCGTATCGGTACTGAAGACGGGCTGAGCTCCGGCATAGTCATGCGCGTAAAGTACGATCCGGATCATAACGTGTTCTGGCTGGTCACCAGCAATTCCATCTCCTACATGACCGAGGACTACCGGATCACCACGGTGCAGAATTTCCCCTACTCCAACAATTTCGACCTGTACGAAAACAGTAAGGGCGACATGTGGATCCTCAGCAGCAACGGTATCTACGTGGTACCCGCGGACGAGCTGCTGGACAACGGTGAGATCAGGCCGGTCCATTACGGCATCGCCAACGGCCTGCCCTACATAACCACCAGCAACTCCTACAGCGAGCTGACGGAGGAGGGCGACCTCTATATCGCGGGCAACTCGGGCGTGACCAAGGTGAACATCGAAGCTCCGCTGGAGGAGATCAGCGATATCAAACAGGCCGTGCCCTATGTGGAAGCCGACGGCGAGCGGCTGTGGCCCGACGAAAGCGGCGGCTTCACCCTGCCGGCCAAAGTACAGAAACTGACCGTATACGCTTATGTGTTCAACTATTCCCTCACCGATCCCCAGGTCTCCTATCAGCTGAAGCCCTTCGAAAAGAAGCCGGTGACCGTCAGCCGCAGCGAGCTGGACCCCATAACCTACACCAACCTGCCCGGCGGGTCCTATGAATTCGTGATGGAGCTGAAGGACGCCATGGGCCGGGGCAGCAAGACCCTGACCGTTCCCATCGTCAAAGAAAAATCCCTGCATGAGCAGGCCTGGTTCTACTGTCTGATCGCCACGCTGGCCGCCATGCTCCTGACCCTGCTGTTCAGGGGCTACGTCCGCCGGAAGATGCGTACCATGGAAAAGCAGCACAAAGCAGAGACGGAACGCGAACGGATCGCGGCCGAGCTCGATATGGCGGCCAAGATCCAGGAGGGCATGCTGCCCCACGTCTTCCCGCCCTTCCCGGACCGCAAAGAGTTCGACCTCTACGCTTCCATGAAGCCCGCCCTGGCGGTAGGCGGCGATTTCTACGACTTTTTCCTCATCGACGACGACCACCTGGCCCTGGTCATAGCGGACGTCAGCGGCAAGGGCATCCCGGCCGCCCTGTTCATGATGGTGTCGAAGGCCCTGCTGAAGAATACGGCCAAGCTGGGCAAATCCGTGGAGGAGACCCTGACCTCCGTCAACGACACCATCTGCTCCAACAACAAGATGCAGATGTTCGTCACCGTATGGATGGGCATACTGGAGATCAGCAGCGGCAGGATCAGGGCGGCCAACGCCGGCCACGAATATCCCGCGGTCATGAAGAACGGCCGCTTCGAACTGCTCAAAGATAAGCACGGCTTCATCATCGGCGGCATGGATGGCGTGCGCTATAAAGAATACGAACTGCAGCTCACGCCGGGAGACAAGATCTTCGTCTACACCGACGGCGTGCCGGAGGCCACCAGCGCGGCGAAGGAGCTGTTCGGCACGGACAGGATGATCGACGCGCTGAACAGGGACCCCGCAGCCTCCCCGGAGGAGCTGCTGGCCAACGTGGGCCGGGCGGTGGACGGCTTCGTCATGAACGCCGAACAGTTCGACGATCTGACCATGCTCTGTCTGGAATACAAAGGCAGCGCCCCGGAACAGGCCGACCACTGACGAGAGCGGCCAGGGGGAGGACAGCACAGCGCAGCGAAAAGCTGACCGCCTGAAATGGCGGTCAGCCTTTTGGCTCCACTCTGAAAACCAAATGCAGGTCTGACGGGTCCATGGCGCTCTTCCCCGCAAGAACCGCAGGTCGCTGCTGGCGTCCTGTGGTTTTATTTTGGTCGCATGAGGCGGGAGACCTTGAACAGCAGGTGTTTATACTGTAAAATTATAAGGCTCGACACTATTCGGAAAACGGGAGGGCTCCTATGGCCGACAGATCAAAGATCATATTCGGAAACGCCGTCTCCGCCGGCGACTACAAAAAAGCGCTGCGGTCAAAGGCCAAATACGCCCGCAAATACGGCGACGACAGCGCAGCAGATTATCCGGTGCGCCTCGCGGAAAACCGGGTGCTGTTCCCCCTGCTGGGCGTGCGCGACGTCCGGGTGGCCGAAGGCGAGGGCGACATTCCCTTCGACAGGGAAAAAGGCCTGATCGTGGGCAATATCCGCATGGGCTTCGGCCATTACCGCATCTCCATCGCCATGGCCTCCGCCGCCCGGGCCCTGGGCTACGAGCCCTACTGGATGGACCTGAACTCCTTCCCGGAGACCACCTGCACCAAGGTGATCAGCGCCCAGAACGATCTCTATTCCCTGGGCTCCCGCCTGTCCCAGAGATCGAAGCTGTTCAACAGGTTCGTCTGGGAGCCCGTTAACTACGAGGGCTTCCGCAAGCTGAGCTACAACGCCTCTGACCAGAAGAACGCGGAGCTCATGGCGGCGGTCTTCCGCAACGTGCCCAAGGATATCCCGGTCATCGGCACCCACGTCTGGCCCGCCCAGGCGGCTCTCCACGCCGGCATGAAATACGTGGTCAACGCCATCCCCGACAACTGGCCCATGGCCCTGCATCTGGCGGAAGGCAGCGTCCACATCATCCAGACCCGCCAGGCCTACCTGGGCTACCGCATCCTCAACGGCATGCAGGGCAAACGGGTGCTGCGCCCCATGCCCGCGGACAGTCTGGTCTATACCGGACACTATGTCGACCACGAGCTGACGGCCAACATCGAGGCCGACTGCGCAGCCCGCCTGCAGCGGAAGAGGGACGGACAGCCCCTGCGCTTCCTGCTCACCATCGGCGGGGCCGGCGCCCAGAAGGAGATCTTCGCCGCCATCCTCCGCCACCTGCTGCCGGCCGTGAAAAGCGGCCGGGCCGCCGTCTGCGTGAATATCGGCGATCATAAAAAGGTCTGGGACTATCTGGCGTCCGCCGTGCCGGGCCTGAGCGACGTCACGACCACCCACTTCAACGACTGGGAGGATACCTGCTCTTTCTGCGGGCAGGCGCTCTCCGGCGGCGTGGAGGGCGTGCATCTGTTCTGGCACGAGAACATCTTCGAGGCGGTCTACGCCACCAACCTGCTCATGCGCTCCTGCGACGTGCTCATCACCAAGCCGGGCGAGCTGACCTTTTACCCCGTGCCCAAGCTGTTCATCAAGCGGGTGGGCGGCCACGAGCGCTGGGGCGCCATCCACTCCGCCGAGGTGGGCGACGGCACCCTGGAGTGCGAGGATATACCTCACACCCTGCAGATGCTGGACCTCTTTATGGATGAAGAGACCCTGCTCGCCGGGATGTGCGGCGCGATCTGCGACAATAAGACCATCGGTCTGTACGACGGCGCCTATAACGCCGTGAAGCTGGCCATGGCGCTGAAAACAGATAAAGGAGAATAAATCATGTCTTCGGAATTCGTTCCCAGAAAACAGATCACCAACAAGCTGCTGTGGATCTTCGCCGTGGGACAGTTCGGCTGGAGCCTGCTCTCCGGCGTGATCTCCACCTGGCTGGTCCACCTTTACACCGGCGTGCACACCCCCGGCGACACCAACGGCATCTTCGGCCAGTTCATCACCCAGACGCCGCTGCTGGCCTCCATCACCCTCTTCGGACTGATCACCGCTGTGGGCCGTCTGTTCGACGCGGTCACCGACCCCCTGGTGGCCAGCTGGTCCGACCGTTCCTCCTTCAAGGGCGGACGCCGCATCCCCTTCATGCGGGCGGCAGCCATCCCCTTCGCCCTGATCACCGTGGCGGTCTTCGTGCTGCCCCAGACGGCGTCGGTGGCGGCCAACGACGCCATCATGTTCGCGCTGCTGATCCTCTACTATCTGCTGATGACCATCTACTGCACGCCCTACAACGCGCTCATCGCCGAGCTGGGCGACACGCAGCAGCACC
>CAMZIS010000070.1 GCA_947307285.1 uncultured Peptococcaceae bacterium
TATCGAACACTCTTTCCCTACACGACGCTCTTCCGATCTGTGCGGCCCGTTCCTCTGGGCGTACGGGCCAGCTTTGCCTATCTGGGTCAGACAGCGGCGGAGTATCTGGGCGCAGCGCCTTTGCCGGCAGGGGAAAGCTTTCTGAAGGATATATTACAGGAGGTCTGATATGGAAGACATCATGTTGGAAGTGAAAAGAGTAAAGCAGGCGGCGGATTATCTGAGACCGCGTCTGCCCCGGGCGGATATCGCCGTGGTCCTGGGTTCCGGTCTGGCGGAGCTGGCCAATATGCTCGAAGACAGGATCGTGGTCGATTATAAGGATATCCCCAATTTTCCCCAGCCAACGGTCATGGGCCACGGCGGCCAGCTGATCTGCGGCAAGGTCGACGGCAAGACCATCTATGCTTTCAGTGGGCGTTTCCATTATTACGAGGGCCACGACCCCTGGACCGTGGTGCGCCACGTGCGGGTCATGGCCGAGCTGGGCTGCTCCACTTTGATCCTGACCAACGCCTCCGGCGGCGTCAACACGGGGTTCGATCCCGGCGATCTGATGCTGATCACGGACCATATCAATCTTATGGGCTTCAATCCGCTGCGGGGCGGGAATTACGAACCCTGGGGCACCCGCTTCCCCGACATGTCCGAGGGTTATGACCGGGAATACCGTGAGCTGGCCCTGAAAGTCGCGGCCGAGCAGGGGATAACCCTGCGCCAGGGCGTCTATTGCGGCTTTGCCGGCCCCAGCTTCGAAACTCCGGCCGAGATCCGCATGGCACGTTTCTTAGGTGCGGACGCGGTGGGCATGTCCACTGTGCCGGAGACCCTGGCCGCGCGGCATTTGGGTCTGCGTGTACTGGGCATCTCCTGCGTCACTAATATGGCCGCCGGCATCCTGGAGCAGAAACTGACCCATGAAGAAGTGTTCGCCACCGGCAAACTGGCGGAAAAGCGCTTTTCCGCTTTGCTGGCCGAGATCATCAGGCGTATATGAAAGCGGCTTTCGCAAAACAGTAACGTTAAAGCGCATCTCTGTGTAAATAGAGATGCGCTTTTTCCGCAAAGGCTACAAGGCCATATGCAGCAGCTTTTTCCAAGTGCGGAACAGCCCGCCCTTGGGCACGTCGGCCGCGGCCACCAGATCGACGGTCTGCAGCTCCCGCCCGTCCTTATACAGAGTGAGGACGCCGCCCACGTCGCCCCGGGCCACCGGCGCCGACAGGCTCTCCTGCAGAGCTGTGGACTGGGTTATCTCTGCCGTCTCCGTCTTGCGGCAGGTGTAACCGGCGTCTACCGCGGCCACCAGATCGACGCTGTCGCTTTCCCCCTTGCTGACGGGGATCTGCGCCACCTTTGTGCCCTTTTCATAGATCACCTGCCGGGTAAAAGTGTTGAAGCCGTAATTCAACAGATCCATGCTCTCCCGAAAATGCCCCTGACGCTCGCCGCAGCCCAGCACCACCGATATCAGCCGCAGGCCGTCCCTCTCCGCTACGGCCACCAGATTGCGGCCTGCTTCCTCCGTGTAGCCGGTCTTCATGCCGATGGCGCCATCGTACCACTTTAGCAGACGGTTGGTGTTCCACAGGGTCAGCAGATTGGGCTCGGGCCGGAATTCGTACTCATAGATCGAAGTGTAATCCAGCAGCCCCGGCAGTCCTGCTGCGTAAAAAGCCAGCTTCCCCAGGTCGGATGCGGTGGTATAATGATCGTCGTCATGCAAGCCGTGGGGATTGACAAAATGGGTGCCGCTCATGCCCAGCTCGGCAGCTTTGTCGTTCATCATCTGGATGAAATTGCCGTAGGTGCCGCCCACGAATTCCGCCATGGCGTAGGCCGCGTCGTTGCCGCTGCCCACGGCGATGGCTATCATCATTTCATCCACGCTGCGCTGCTCTCCCGGATAGAGATAGACCTGTGAGCCGCCCATGTCCGCCGCCTCCTGGCTGACGGTGACCACGTCGTCCAAGGAGATCGTGCCGGCGTTCACGGCCTCCATGATCAGCACCATGGTCATGATCTTGGTGACCGAAGCCGGATAGCACTTCTCGTCCGCGTTTTGCTCATAGAGCACCTGCCCGCTGTCGCCATCCAGCAGCAGCGCGCTTTTGCATTGCAGCGACAGTTCGTCTGCCGCCCGGGCAGTGCCGCAAAAGGCCAGATATATGATGATTATCAAAAAAGCCAACCATTTTTTCATATGCTCTCCTCCTTATGCAACAGCATATGAAAGAGCAGCCGCCGGATATGCCCGCCCTTTACAATCAGCCGCTGATGCGATACAATAGAGCAGGTCAGGAGGATAGTATGGCAAATCCCTTAAGCTTTACTTATCGCGGCCACAGAGCCTTTAACAGCGAATGGCGGCCCCATCAAAACGTGACGGATATGTGGCACGTTCAGGGTCTGGTGCATGAAGTCAGGCTCGATCAGGCCCTCTACGGTTTTTCCTTGTCCGTCAGCCGGCTGATGGTGGGACTGGATAGATATACCCTGGTCAGCTGCGCTTTGGAGGACCTGCTGAACCGTACTCATTATGCGGCAGGTCAGGTTATAGGCCCAAAAGATGAAGGTCCGCGCCTGCAAGCGGACGCGGACAGTCTGATTTGGGGCGAGCAGGCGCAAATGCTGCTGGACGGCGACGCTATCGCCCTGCGTCTGCGGGGGGATGATTTTGGCCTTGATCTGAGGCTCGACCGCACTCTTGCGGAAGTCTGGCACGGCAAAGACGGTCTGCTGCGCTTCAGTCACCGCCGTCCTGCCGGCGGCAGGATGTATAACGTGGTGCTGCCCTACATGATCGCCGGCGGCCGCCTGGAGCTCAACGGCAGGTCCATGCGGGTAGTAGGCCGGGCCGGTTTTGATCGGCTGTGGGGAAATTACCCGCTCCGAAGGGCGGCCAGCCACTGGGAACGCATGTATCTGTTTTTCAATAACGGGGACGAGCTGCTGCTGACCGATTTCCCCAGAGCTATCTATCACACGGGGCTGTGGCTGAATAAGCGCAGCCGCAACAAGGCGCTGGGCGAATACGCCCTGCAGGCCGTAGATTTTCAGGAAGTGGACGGCTGGCGTTTCGCCAGCGGCTGGAAGCTGCATGTACCGGAATACAGCAGCGAAGCCTTTTTGCTTATCGCCCAGGATAAAGAGGATTATCGCCTGCCGGTATCCCGGCCTATGCTGGGCATTTACGACGAGCAGGGCGGAGTACGCGGCTATGGCTTTTGCGGCCTGCTGCCGGCGGCTCGCAATGAGTTGAAACGGGTCGATCCCAAAGCCATCCTGTTGGGCAAAAAGTAAGCCCGCGCCTTTCGTCACATACACAAAAAGCGCTGCCGTAGCAGCGCTTTAGGGGCGGATATGTGTTAAACAGTCAAAGCTGAGCCAGCTCTTTTTGGTAAAGCTGCTCTGTTTCCTTGTCGAAGGCTACAAAATAGACTTTTAGGATGCTCTTGTCCTCTTCCAGATAGGCGGCAACGGTCTTGACGGCGATGGCTGCGGCCTGATCCTTGGGATATCCGTAGACTCCGGTGGAGATGGCCGGAAATGCAACCGTGGCCAGCTGATACTCGTGGGCCAGCTTCAGCGAATTGTAATAACAGCAGGCCAGCTTGCGGCTTTCACCTTTGTCGCCGCCGCGCCATATGGGCCCTACCGTGTGGATCACGTAGGGCGCTGGCAGATCGTAACCGGCGGTTATTTTGGCCTGGCCTACCTGGCAGCCGTTCAGCTCGCGGCATTCTTCCAGCAGTCCCGGCCCGGCTGCGGCATGGATGGCTCCGTCCACTCCGCCGCCGCCCAGCAAAGAAGTGTTGGCTGCGTTCACGATGGCGTCCACGCCCATTTTGGTGATGTTGCCCTGATATACGGCAATGCGGTTTTTTACATCAGACATAGTTCTGCCTCCCTGATCGTTATGCCCGGCGGGAGCGTGAGATATGTCTATAATATAACATATGCCCGCCAGTTTGTCAGCAGAGATTTTTGCTCACTGCGGACACTAATATTTGAACGTCGGACAATATGTGATATAATCAGAGTAGAGAATAATCAGAAAAAGGTGCGGAGGATTAGTTATGTTCTGTCGTCACTGCGGAAGTCAGATACCGGACAATACGGTCTTGTGCCCCAACTGCGGCGCTCCCGTCGAACCGCCGGAGCCTCAGCAGAGCAGGCCTGAGCCCTATCAGCAGCCTGTGCAGGAAAGGCCGATTGACCAGCAGTCTCAGCAGCCCCAGCAGCAAAGACCGATCTCCATGGGCGGTCAGGGCGCAGCTGGCGCCTCTCAGCGCATAGGCTGCGGCCTGCGTCCGATCATCATGCTCATCGGACTCGTTATCCTCGGTTTCATCATCTTTTCGATCCTGAAAGGCGCCACGGGCCTCTTCCAGACGGTCTCCGACACTTCCTGGATCGAGGACTATTATGAGGACTATTACAACACCACGGCGCAGGGCGGCGGCTACGCCTATACGCCGCACCAGTTGAGTACCTCCACTGCCTCAAGTTCTGCCGGCCAGACCCAGCATACCGCCAGCAGCTTCTTCGGCGGCTTCGGCGACGTGACCACCGGCACCAGCGACGGCAGCGGCATCGTGGGCACTGACCTGAATCTGCCTTCCTTCCGTGATAATTACACCCGCGTCTACGGCAACGGTCAGGACGTGTATACGCTGATGATCTACATAGTCGGCTCCGATCTGGAGTCCGGCGACGGCGCGGCCAGCAGCGACCTCAGAGAGATCGCCTCTGCCACCTCAGGCACGAACCTGAATATCATCGTCCAGACCGGCGGCACCAAACGCTGGTGGGTCAACGGAATCAGCGCCGGCAAGGTGCAGCGCTGGGAGATCCGCGACGGCAGGATGATGCAGTTGGCCGACCTGGGCCGCATCAGCATGGCCAGCTCGGAGACCCTGTCCGATTTCATCAGGTTCTGTGCCGCCAACTATCCTGCCAACCGCAATTCCCTCATCCTGTGGGATCACGGCGGCGGTTCAGTTGCCGGGTACGGTTGGGACGAGGTCTACAGCAATCAGCATCTGGATCTGAGCAGCATCAATAACGCCTTGAAGAACGCGGGCGTCAAATTCGATTTCGTCGGCTTCGACGCCTGCCTGATGGGATCCGTGGAAACGGCCTACATGCTGGAGCCCTACGCCGATTACCTTATCGCTTCCGAAGAGACCGAGCCCAGCAGCGGCTGGTACTACACCCGTTTCGTCAACGCATTGGCCGCCAATACCTCCATCGACACGGAAGAGCTGGGCAAGATCATCATCGACAGCTTCGCTCGCACTGTGACCAAATCCGACACACTGTCCCTGGTTTCTCTGCGTGAGATCAACTACGTCTACGCCGCCCTGTGCAACTATATGGCCAACGCCTCCAAGGAGCTGCAGCAGAATTATTCCACCATCTCCAACGCGCTGGCCTCCACCGTCACCTTCTCCGGCGGCAACTACGATATGTTCGACCTGCTGGATATTACCAACAATTGCGATATCGAAGGCGAAGACGAGCTGATCAAGGCGGTGGAGAGCGCGGTCAAGTACCGCAACGACTGTGCCGTGATGAGCGTCTACGGCCTGTCCTGTTACTTCCCCTATCGACAGATCCGCAACTACCAGTCCGCCCGCTCTATCATGAATTCCTTCGGCTACGGCGACGAGATCTACGGTTTCTATGACAGCTTCACCAGCATCATGGGTACCGGTCAGTACAGCTTCGGCGGCTTCTCCCTGAGCGATCTGTTCAGCGGCTACCGCTCCAAGGGCGCAGAAGAGCCGACGGCAGATCCGGAAGGATTCGACCAGGCGGCGGCGGAAAGCTACGACTACGATTTCATCGATCTCGACGATCTGAAAGTCGAATGGTCCGATAAACTGAAATGCTATATCGTGCCCCTGTCCGAAGACGACTGGTCCGTGATCAACAGCGTGGAGCTGCAGATCATCCTGGATAACGGCGACAGCTATCTGGATATGGGTTCCGACCAGTACTGGGAGGAAGATGAAAAAGGCAATCTGCTGCTGAATTACGGCACAGCGGACAACACCTGGGTGGCTATCGATGGCCAGATCGTGGCCTACTACGCGGAGAGCGTCATTGAAACCAAGGATGGCTACGCCTTCTCCGGCTATGTGCCGGCCCTGTTGAACGGCACGGATGAGATCGAGCTCATGCTGCAGTGGGACAGCGCCGATTCCGAGGGCTACGTGGCCGGCTACCGTCCCGCCAACTACGGCGAAGAGGCAGCGGGCAAAGGCCTGAAGCAGCTGGCTGAAGGCGATACGCTGGAATTCCTGTACGACGCATACAGCTATGAGGGCGAGTACCTGGGCGCTGTCGCTACGGAGAACGTTTTCACCGTGGGCAGCGAACCTTTTACCGTGAGCTATGAGAGCGTAGGCGACGGCGACGTGATCCAGTGCTACATGATCACCGATATCTACAACAACTGCTACTGGACGGAATCGGTTGCTTTCACTGACTAAAGTTTTCCGGTCTGCTGCACGGCGACCGCGGAAGAGGATTAGCATGGGTCGCTTATAAGGAGGATGCCGGATGAACATAGCCTTCTTTATCACGCCCAAGAGCAATGTCACTTATTTATA
>CAMZIS010000071.1 GCA_947307285.1 uncultured Peptococcaceae bacterium
AGCCTTGCGGGCAGCTTCCTCCTCCCGCCGCAGGTCGGCTATCTCTTCCGCCCTGGCCTCCAGCAGAGCCAGCTCCTGCAAACAGCGCCGGCGCTCCTGCTCCTGACCGGCCAGAGCCTCCTGCCGCCGCCTTTCGTTTTCCGCTGCGGCCAGATCGGCTTTGAGGGCGGTCTCCTTTTCGTTCAGCTCATCCAGATCATGCCTGAGCCTCTCCAGATCCTCCGGACCGCAGGGCTCCAGCAGTGACAGGTTCTCGTTCAGCCGCGCCACCTCGTCGTCCGCTTCGCGCAGCCTGTCGCGGCAGCGCCGCACCAGAGATTCGCCGTAATCCCCATAGTTGAACAGCTCCTCCAGCATGCGGCTGCGCTCGGAGGGCTTCATGTGCAGCAGCTGGTCGAACTGGCCCTGGGGCAGGATGACCGTCTGGCAGAAGCGCTCGCAGTCCATGTTCAGCAGCTTTACGATCTCTTCGTCCATGACCTTGCTTTTGTCGGCCAGCACCAGGGAGTCGTCTTCCACCAGACGGCAGGATTTGACAGAACAGGAATAGGGGTCGCCCTTGACCCGCTCGAACACCCGCTCCGCTGCGTAGCTGTGACCGGAAAGATCGAAGACGAAGCGCACCCGGCAGCGTTTCTCCCGGGCGTTGATGATGCCCTGGGTCTGGCGGGGCGCTCGTTTGACCTGACCGAACAGGGCCAGCGTCATGGCGTCCAGCACCGTGGATTTGCCGGCGCCGGTAACGCCGAAGATGCCGAACAGGCCCTGGGACATGAGATCGCTGAAATCTATGCTTTGCGCATCGCGGTAGCTGTTGAGGCCGCTGAATTCCAAAGAGACCGGGATCACAGCTCATCATCTCCTTCCCTATCCTGCAGCAGAGAGGTGAAGGCGGCCAGAAGCTCCTCGTCCGGCTCCACTCCCTCGTTGTCCCGGGCAAAGGCGGCGAAGCGTTCCAGCACGGTGAGAGAGGCGCTTTCCTCCGCTTGCTGCTGCTCCCGCCGGATGTCGGGATATATGGGATTGACTGCGATAAGGTAAGGATGGGCGGCGTAAAGGGCGTCCAGCTCTTCCCCGCTCATGGGCCGGGCCAGCTCCACTGTGAGCTGCACCCACATCTCCCGCTGTGCCGGGTCGCTTGCTCTGTCCAGAGCCTCCGTGTAGGAGGCGCAGTGCCAGCGGCTGAGAGGCCGTCCTGAGTTCAAAGGCAGGACCTGCCACGACACCTCTTTTTCTCCCTCCTGCCAGCTGATCTCCACCAGAGTGACGCTTTTTTGCTGGTCCGCCTCGGAAAAGCTGTAGGCCAAAGGAGAGCCGGCGTAGCGGCAGGGACAGGCGGCGGAAATGCTCTGGGGCCGGTGCAGATGGCCCAGAGCTATATAATCGCAGTCTTCCGGGAAGACGGCGGCGTCCACGCCGAAGCTGCCGCCCACCTGGGCGGACAGGGGCCGCTCGGAATCGCTGCTGAAGCCGCCGTTGACGAACAGGTGGGCCAGCACGATATTGGCCGTATCCTCGCTGAAGGCGGCGGACAGGGCCCGCAGCTTTTGGGCCAGACAATCCCGGTAAGCCAGGCTTGTCCCCTCCTCGTCGGACAGATCGGCGCTGAACAGCTCCTGAGCCCGGGCTTCGGAAACGTAGGGCAGAGCCGCCACCACGGCTTTCCGTCCGTCGCGGCAGGTCACAGTCACCGGCTCCTCCCCCGGCAGGCCCAGCAGGTACAGGCCCTGACGCTGGGCCAGAGGGGCCGCGGCCGCCATCCGCTGGGGCTGATCGTGGTTGCCGGCGATGGCGATGAAAACGCAGCCGCAGTCCAGCAGCCGGGCGGCAAAGTCGTAAAACAGCTCCTCCGCCCGGGCGGGCGGGATAAAGGTGTCGAAGACGTCGCCGGCGGCCAGCACCAGATCGACCTCTTCCCGGCGGGCAATGGCGACGATCTCATCCAGCACGGCTTCCTGCTCGTCCCAGCGGGGACGCCCGTCCAGAAACCGGCCCAGATGCAGATCGGCGATATGCAGCAGTTTCATGGCATACCTCTCAGGCAAAATACAAAATATGTATATTTTAATAAGTATACTTCTATATTTTGTGGCCTTCTCCTGCCTCTATCAGGGCCAGGCGGCATCTTTAGCCCCTTCAGGGTCAAGTTGACAAAATCCCACACAGCACATATACTAATAAAATATGACGTCGATCCTACGGTCAAGGAGCCCTCTGATAAATGGAACTGCTCAAGCTGCTGCTCATCTTCGCCCTGATCATAGTATTCCTGGGTCTGAAAAAACCGCTTAGCCTGGTCATGGCCGGCGCCACCGTGCTGCTGGGCCTGCTGTTCGCCATGCCGGTCCTGGATTGGCTGCGGGCCGTGGGCGCTTCCATGATCAGCTGGAGCACGCTGGAAGTGGTGTTCATCATCTGGGCCGTGATGCTGCTGGAAGGCCTGATGGGTGAAAACGGCTACCTTGACCGCATGATGAAAGCGGTGGACGACCTGTTCCACAGCCGCAAGATGAGCATGCTGACCATGCCCATGCTCATCGGCTTCCTGCCTTCGGCCGGCGGCGCCCTCTTTTCAGCGCCGCTGGTGGAAACAGCCAGCCAGGGCGCAGGCCTCAGCGGTGAACGCAAAGCCCAGATCAACGCCTATTACCGCCACATCATGGAGATATTCTTCCCCACCTACCCGGCGGCCATCGTCATCTGCGGCATCGCCAAGGTGCCCATGAGCAGGTTCACGCTGGCCCTCTTCCCCATGGCGGTCCTGGCCTTCCTGCTGGGCCTGGTGCTGGTCCGCAACGTCAAGGAGGACGGGGGCGCTGCTGAAGCCAAGCCCCTGTGGCGGCGCACAGCTGATTTTCTGATCTCGCTGTGGCCCTTTTTGCTGCTGCTCGTCTTCATCATTGTCTTTGGCATGGAGGTCTACCTGGCCTGCCTCATCTCTCTGGTGGCGGTAATGATCGTAACCCGCATGAAGATCAGCGAGCTGCCGCGCCTGATCCGGGAAAAGACCAAGTGGAAGCTGCTGCTCATGGCCTACGTGGTGATGATCTTCAAGGACGTGCTGCTGGGCAGCGGCGCCGTGGAAGCCCTGCCGGACATCATTTCCCGGCTGCCGGTGCCGCCGGCCGTCGTTTTTTCGCTGATGACCTTTTTTATCGGCATGATCACCGGCATCACCTTTTCCGCCACCGCCATCACCATGCCCCTGCTGATGACGGCACTGCCCTCCTACGGCATCGCCCAGGTGGCGCTGATCCATCTTTCGGCTTACGTCGGCTGCCAGCTCACTCCCACCCACCTGTGCATCTCCATTTCTGCTGAGTATTTCAAGGCCAACCTGCAAAAGGTCATTTTGGGTTATCTGCCGCTCTATCTGATACTGTACGCGATAAACCTGCTGACCTACGGCTGGCTCTTTGCCTGAAAGCAAACTTTCTTTGCCGGATCTGTATATTTTTCAGCTCAGATTTAGTATAATATAATTTAACATTGATTTGTTTCACCCATAATTACCTGGAGGTCCCTATGGCTATCGACTTCGAAAACCTGCCTGCCAATCATTTCATCAACGCCCTCATCAACGAGGACCTGAAAAACGGCCGCTATGACAGCAAGGTCCATACCCGTTTTCCGCCCGAGCCCAACGGCTATCTGCACATCGGCCACGCCAAGGCCATCGCCATCGACTTCGGCACCGCCGAGCAGTACGGCGGTCTGTGCAACCTGCGCATGGACGACACAAACCCCACCAAGGAAGACGTGGAGTATGTGGACGCCATCAAGGAGGATATCCACTGGCTGGGCTATGACTGGGGCGACCGCTTTTTCTACGCCTCGGATTATTTCGAGTGGATGTACGAACAGGCGGTGGGCCTGATCAAAAAAGGACTGGCCTACGTCTGCGAGCTGACTCCCGAACAGATGAAGGAGATGCGGGGCGATCTGACCCATCCGGCGGTGAGCCCCTACCGCGACCGGCCCGTCGAAGAAAGCCTGGACCTGTTCGCCCGCATGCGCGCCGGCGAATTCCCGGACGGCTCTCTCACCCTGCGGGCCAAGATCGACCTGGCCTCGCCCAACTTCAATATGCGCGATCCGGCCATCTACCGCATCAAGCACGCCACTCATCACCGCACCGGGGACAAATGGTGCATCTACCCCATGTACGACTTCGCCCATCCGCTGGAAGACGCCCATGAGTGCATCACCCATTCCCTGTGCTCCCTGGAATTCGAGGATCATCGCCCGCTGTACGACTGGGTCATCAACAACTGCGACGTGCCCTGCCGCAGCCGCCAGATCGAATTCGCCCGCCTCAACATCACCAACACGGTGATGAGCAAGCGCTACCTGCGGGAGCTGGTGGAGACCGGCGTGGTCAGCGGCTGGGACGATCCCCGGATGCCCACCCTGTGCGCCATGCGCCGCCGGGGCTATCCTGCCGCCGCCATCCGTCAGTTCTGCGCCGACATCGGCGTGGCCAAGAGCAACAGCATGGTGGAATACGCCAAGCTGGAGGCCTGCGTGCGGGACGAGCTGAACCGGGTATCGCAGCGCCGCATGGCCGTGGTGGACCCCGTCAAGGTGGTCATCACCAATTATGAAGGCAGCGAGCTGGTGGAGGCGGAAAACAACCCCGAAGACGAAAGCGCGGGCAGCCGGCAGATGACCTTCTCCAACACCGTATATATCAGCGGCGAAGACTTCATGGAGGAGCCGGTCAAGGGCTTCAAGCGGCTGGTTCCCGACGGCGACGTGCGGCTGAAAGGCGCCTATATCATCCACTGCGACGAGGTGGTGAAGAACGCGGACGGCTCCGTCGCCGAGCTGCGCTGCACCTACGATCCCACTACCCGCAGCGGCAACGATACCAGCGGCCGCAAGGTCAAGGGAACCATCCAGTGGGTGGACGCCGCCACCGCCGTCCCGGCCAAACTGCGCTACTACGGGCTGCTGTTCGACAAGGAAAACATGAACGACCTGCCGGAAGGCGAGGTCTACGCCGACTATCTGAACCCCGATTCGCTGGAGGTCAAAGACGCGCTGCTGGAAGCCGATCTGGCCAACGCGGCACCGGGCGAGCCCTACCAGTTCATGCGCATCGCCTACTTCACCAAAGACAAAGACAGTAACGACGGGAACCTTATCTTCAACCGCGTCGTCACAATGAAGGAAGGCTTCAAGAAGAAATAACGAGCGTCACCTTGAAGGGAGGACACTGATATGGATAAAAAGAAGAATCTGTACCGTTCCACCACCCACCGCATGCTGGGCGGCGTCTGCGGCGGCGTGGCCGATTATTTCGGCATCGACCCCACCATCATCCGCCTGCTCTATCTGGTGCTGTCGGTGTTCACCGCCGGCTTCCCCGGCCTGCTGCTGTACATCCTCTGCCTGTTCGTCATCCCCAACGATCCAGGTTACACGGATGTGTAACCTGAGGATACGGACGTGTAACCCAGGAACACGGACGTGTGAGTTTAGCGCATATAAATAGAGCGGCCTCATGGCCGCTCTATTTTTGTTGCTTTGCCCTACTCCGCTTTGACGATCTCTTTTTGCAGCTTTCTTATGATGCGTTTCTCCAGGCGGGATATATAGGATTGGGAGATGCCCAACAGCTCCGCCACCTCCTTTTGTGTCATCTCCTCCCTGCCGCCCAGACCGAAGCGGGACTCCATGATGATCTTCTCCCTTTTGGTCAGCTTGCCCATGGCGGCGAACAGCAGCCTTTTTTCCATCTCCTCCTCGATGGAGCGGTAGATGATGTCGCCGTCCGTGCCCAGAATATCCGACAGCAGCAGCTCGTTGCCGTCCCAGTCCGTGTTCAGCGGCTCGTCTAAACTGACCTCGGCCTTGGTCTTGGTATGCCGCCGCAGGAACATCAAGATCTCGTTTTCGATGCAGCGGGAGGCGTAGGTGGCCAGTTTGATTTTTTTGCCGGAATCGAAGGTGTTGACCGCCTTGATCAGACCGATGGTGCCGATGCTTATCAGGTCTTCGATATTCACGCCGGTGTTTTCGAACTTGCGGGCGATGTAGACCACCAGTCGCAGGTTATGTTCGATCAGGCTCTGCCGGGCCTGATGGTCGCCGGCGGCCAGCTGCATGAGTAGACGCCGCTCCTCCTCGCCGCTGAGCGGAGGCGGCAGAACGTCGCTGCCGCCGATATAATCCACCCGCTGCCATACGGGCAGCGAGCAGCGCAGGCGCAGCAGCAGGATATACAGCTCCCTGCGGCGCAAAAACCTCATGCCGCTCCCTCCTTTCCCTGTTCCAAAAGGGCGGGGTTCACCACCGCCTGATAACCGTTGCCGCTGATGTCGCCGCTGCTCAGCGCCACCACCACCTGGCCGCTGACCCTGCGGCCCGAGTGTTCCAGCACCACCCGATCCGCCCTGAAGCCCAGCATGAGCCCGCCGCGGCGTCCGATGCTGGAAAAGGGCACCAGACGCAGCCGCCGCAGCCAGCCGTCGGTATCGGCGACGCAGGAAAGGCGCTGCAGCACCTGCTCCGGCCGGTCCGGCGAAGCGGTCCAGGCCTGGCGCAGGCGCTCCGGCAGCAGGGTGGCCAAAGCCCGGTATTCCGCCACCACCACCGGCA
>CAMZIS010000072.1 GCA_947307285.1 uncultured Peptococcaceae bacterium
ATCATCAACAACAACCCGGAGACCGTCTCCACCGACTACACCACCGCCGACAAGCTCTACTTCGAGCCTCTGACCGTGGAAGACGCGCTGGCGGTCATCGAATACGAAAAACCGCTGGGCGTCATCGCCTCTCTGGGCGGCCAGACCGCCATCAACCTGGCGGCCCCCCTGGCGGCCCAGGGCGTGAACATCATCGGCGCCAGCGTGGAGGCCATCGAACGGGCCGAGAACCGGGACGTGTTCGAAAAGATCATGGAAGAGCTGGGCATCCCCCAGCCCCCCGGCCAGGCCGTGACCAACGTGGAAGACGGCGTGAAGGCCGCGGCGAGCATCGGCTATCCCGTGCTGGTGCGGCCCAGCTACGTGCTGGGCGGCCGGGCCATGCAGATCGTCGCCGACGAACAGGGCCTGCGCTCCTATCTGCAGGAGGCGGTGGAGATCGACGCCGACAAGCCGGTGCTGGTGGACAAATACATCTCCGGCCGTGAGCTGGAGGTGGACGCGGTCTGCGACGGTCAGGACGTGTTCGTGGCCGGCATCATCGAGCACGTGGAGCGCACCGGCGTCCATTCCGGCGACTCCATCAGCGTCTACCCCGCCTTTTCCGTGTCCGACGCGGTGAAGGGCCTGATCCTGCAGTACACCAAGCGGCTGGGCCTGGCCATCGGCGTGGTGGGCCTGTTCAACATCCAGTTCATCGCCACGCCGGAGGGCAAGGTCTCCGTCATCGAGGTGAACCCCCGTTCCTCCCGCACCGTGCCCTTCCTCTCCAAGGCCACCGGCTGGTCCCTGGCGGACATCGCCACCCGGGCCATCCTGGGCCTCAGCCTGAAGGAGCAGGGCATCTTCGACCTCTACCCTGAAGAAAAGAAGCTGTGGTACGTGAAGGCGCCGGCCTTCTCCTTCTCCAAGCTGCGCGGCGTGGACACCTATCTCTCTCCGGAGATGAAGTCCACGGGCGAGGCCATCGGTTACGACGCCGGCCTGAACCGGGCTTTGTATAAGGCCCTGAAAGCCTCCGGCATGGCCATGGCCGACAGCGGCGAGGTCTTCGTCACCCTGTTCCGGGACAGCCGGGAGGAAGCTCTGCCCCTGGTGCAGCGCTTCTACGACATGGGCTTCAACGTGACCGCCACGCCGGGCACCGCCCGCTTCCTGCGCGAGCACGGCATCCACACCCGGGAGCTGCCCAAGATCGACGCCGAGCACAGCGAGATCCTGGAGGAGCTGCGGCAGGGACGCATAGCCTACGTCATCAACACCCGGGACCCCCATTCCTTCTCCCACGCCACCGCAGGCTTCACCATCCGCTCCTGCGCCGCCTCCAACGGCGTGACCACCTTCACCGCCCTGGACACGGCGGCGGCGGTGCTGGACGTGCTGGAGGAAACGGCCCTGCACGTGGCGCCCATCGTCTGACATCGTTTTACACCCGATACCTATGGCAAACGGCCCCGCAAAGCGCGGGGCCGTTCTTTTGTGCAGTCGTATACGGTTCTTTCTGCGGCTTAGAGCAGGCTTTCGCCGGGGCCCATCATGGGGATATCCACGGCGGTGGCGTCTTCCAGATGGAACATCATCATCTTGTGTCCGGTCTGCTCGTTGTAGATATCCTTCAGCCGGGGCATGGCCTCCAGGGCGGCCTTGGCGTACTTTTCGTCCGTTTCGAACACGGCCCGGCCCGTGTAGCGCAGCCAGTGGCCGTCGGGCTTGGCGGCCACGATCTCGGTCTTGGGGTTGGCCTGGAGCTGCTTATACACGTTCTTGAAATCGCCCACGCCGAACAGCAGCTTGCCGTCCATCTCGAAATGAGCGCCCAAAGGACGCAGCTTGGGCTGGTCCCCGTCCACGGTGGCCAGGAAGAACACGCCCGCCTCGGTCAGAAAATCGTTGATCTTGCTCATGTTTATTCTCCTTTGCTTTTAGATATGTGCTTCGTCACGGTTTCCGCTATGCAAAACCGGGAACGCAGAGCGTCCCCGGAAGGTTTGCCTTTTGCCTTACCGACGCAGGCCCAGGCGGTTGATGATGTTGCGGTAGCGGTCGATGTCCTTGCTCTTCAGGTAGTTGAGCAGGCTGCGGCGCTGGCCGACCATCTTCAGCAGGCCCCGGCGGCTGTGGAAGTCCTTCTTGTGGGTCTTCAGATGTTCGGTGAGATGAGCGATCTCGTAGGACAGCAGGGCGATCTGGACTTCGGGAGAGCCGGTGTCGGTCTCGTGAGTGCGGTACTCGGCGATGATCTCCTGCTTCTTTTCGGTGGACATTGCCATGGTGTTTTCCTCCTGTTTTTTGATAAACGCCCGGTTCCGGGCAGCCGCTGGAGAACGCGCACTGCTCAGGACGGGTTGAATGAGCGGCAAATGCCGAACATATTGATTATAACTTAAGCGATGGGCTTTGGCAAGTGTTTTTTTGCGTCGCACTGAGCCAGGAATTCCCGGGCGTGCTGACTGTCGGCGGCGATCTGAGCCTTCAGCTCCGGCAGGCCGGAGAACTTGCGCTCCGGACGCAGGAATTTGCCGAAATAGACGCGGATGGTGTCGTCGTACAGATCCAGGTCCACGTCGAACAGATTGGCCTCCACCAGGGGCCGGGTCTCCCCGCCGATGGTGGGCTTGACGCCGAAATTGATGACGCCGTCGTAGGTTGCGCCCCGGTATTCGATGCGGCCGGCGTAGACGCCGTTGATCATCACGGCCTGGCCTTCCTCGGGCACGAAATTGGCGGTGGGGAAGCCGATGGTGCGGCCGATATGGTTGCCGTGGACGACCTCGCCTTCCATGCAGAACCAGTAGCCCAGCAGCTCGTTGACCTCGTCCAGATGGCCGGCTTGCAGACGTCCCCGCACGTTGGTGGAGCAGATCGTGCCCAGACGTCTGTCCACCTCGGGGATGATGTTGACGTTGACGCCGCGCTTCGCGCACTGCTCCTTCAAAGTCTCGGCCGTGCCCGCGCCCTTGGCGGCGTAGGTGAAGTTATAGCCCACCACGATCTCTTTCACGCCCAGCCGCTCCACGATCACGTCGTCCACGAACTGCTCCGGCGTGGAATTCATCAGCTTTTCGTCGAAGATGAGGGTGACGATCTCATCCACCCCGAAATGCTCCAGCAGCAGTTCGTCCTTGAGCCGTTCCCCGGTGAGCAGCACCGGCGCTTTGCCCCGGATCAGGGTCAGGGGATGGGGCGAAAAGGTGACCACGGCGCTGCTGCCGCCGTAGCGGGTCTTTATCTCGTACAGCTTTTCCATCAGGGCGCGGTGGCCCAGATGCAGTCCGTCAAAATTGCCGATGGCGCAGGCCACCAGAGGCGGCTGCTTCGCGTCGTAAGCGTCGGCGTCGATCAGTACTTTATCCATGCTCAACAGGTATCCTTGTTCGTTGGTGTTTAAATGGGCCACGCCCAGCAGGCGGCCCGTGCCGTCGCAGGCCCTAAGGGGCCGCTCCAGCAGCTCTTTGCCGTCGATCTCGTCCGCCGCAAGCCGCACGTCGTTGCCGTGGGCGGCGGTGCGCAGGGCCCCGTCCGGAACGGTCAAAGCCGGCAGATGGCTCACGGCCCGGCTCATGGGGATGAGGAAATCGCGGCTGTTCTTTTCCAGCAGGGCCGCCACCTGCTCCACGGTGAAGGCGTCCTCCGCCCTGAAGCCGCCGACTTTGGTGCGGCGCAGGGCGGACAGATGAGCGCCGCAGCCCAAAGCCTCTCCCAGATCGTGGGCCAGGGAGCGGATATAGGCGCCCTGACCGCAGCTGACCTCCAGCCGAGCCCGGGGATGGGGGCCGTTTTCCGCAAAATCCAGCAGCTTTATCTCGTAGATCATCACGGGCCGGGGCTCGGTCCTGACCTCTTCGCCGCGGCGCACTTTTTTATAGAGCGGTTCGCCGCCGCGCTTGATGGCGGACACGGCAGGCGGGGCCTGCATGATGCTGCCGCAAAAGCGGGGGAGCAGCTCCGCGACAGCCTCCGCCGTCAGGGAGGAAGCGTCGCTCTCCCCTGTTCGCTGGCCCTGGCCGTCGTAGCTGTCGGTGGTAATGCCAAAGGTCACTTCGCCGATATAGCGCTTTTCCTGCCCCATGACGAACTGGGACAGGCGGGTGGCCCGGCCCACGGCTATGGGCAGCACGCCGGTGGCCGCCGGGTCCAGGGTGCCGCAGTGGCCGATCTTGAAGCTGTGGAGAACAGGCCGCAGCAGGCGTTTCAGCTGCGCCACCACGTCGTGGGAGCTGAGGCCGGCGGCTTTGTCGATGTTGATGAATCCGTCCATCTAACAGAACAGCTTTCTCGCTTCTTCCAGCACGGCGGGCATGACCTGCGAAAGACCGCCGGGCTGCTTGCAGCCTGAGGCCAGCATATGGCCGCCGCCGTCGAAACGACGGGCCAGCTCGTCCACCCGATAGCCTTCCCGGCAGCGGAAGCTCATCTTGACCTCGTCCGCGTATTCCTCGAACATCAGGGCCACCTTGACGCCGGACAGCTCCAGCAGGAAATTGACTATGTTATGGCAGTCGTTGTAGCCGGCGCCGTATTTTTCCATCTCGGCGCGGGAAAGCCAGCTGTAGGCCAGCAGGCCGCCGCATTCCACCTGCATTTCCCGGAGGCAGGCCGCCAGCATCTTCATGTTGGCATAGGTGCGGTCCTCGAACAGGCGGATGCGCACCAGCTCGCTGTCGATCTGCGGCAGCAGGGAGGCAGCCTCGGTGAGGCAGCGGGGAGTGGTGTTGCGGAAGCGGAAGCCACCCGTATCCGAGGCGATGCCGCTGTACAGGCACAGGGCCGCCTCGTCGCCGATGGCAAAGCCCGCCTCATGCAGGATGCAGCTGATGATCTCGCAGGCCGCAGCGGCCTCGGGCTCCACCACGCAGACCTCGCCTTCGGGCCGGGCCACCTGATGATGGTCGATGCAGTAGACCTTTTTGCCCCGGCACAGAGCGGGCATGAAGCCGCCGGCCCGGGTGAGCTCGCTGCAGTCCACCAGCAGCACGGCGTCGAAATCAGCGGGGCTGACGCCGGCGGGGTCGCGGAACAGGTCGAGACCGGGCAGATAGGACAGGTTCTTGGGAGGTTCGCCGGTGCGGAGCAGGGTCCAGCGTTTATCCGCGCCGCCGGCAGCCAGGTACAGGCCGAGAGCCGCGCCCAAGGAATCGCAGTCCGGGTCCTCGTGACCGGCGATGAGCAGGCGCTGGCTACCCTTCAACACGTCTATGATGTCGCTGTATCCGTTCATGATCAGGCTTTACTCCACATATTTGTCCGGGTCTTCCGGGGCCCGTGTGCGTGCCGCTTCCTCGTCGGCGGCGATCTGGCTGGCGATCACGCCGGACATGCGCACGCCGTAGGCGATGGAATTGTCCACGTGGAAATAGAGCTCCGGCACGATGCGGGTCTTGAGACGGCGGCCCAGCTCCCGGCGGATGTAGCCGCCGGCGCTCTTGAGGGCGGCCTCCACGTCCTTATCGGCGGAAGCCCCGGCCAGGGGGCTGACGTAGATATGGGCGGAACAGCCGTCGGGGGCGATATCCACCGAGACCACGCTGACGAAGCCCAGCCGCGGGTCCTTGATGTCGTGGTCCAGGATGTCGGCCACTTCCCGCCGGACCTCGCCGCCCAGACGTTCCACACGATGATTAGGCATTTATTTCTCCTTAAAGCTCAGGGTTTATATCTCGCGCGCGATCTCTTCGATAACGAACACTTCGAAGACGTCGCCTTCCTTCAGGTCGTTGAAGGTCTCCAGGCCGATGCCGCATTCGTAGCCCTGGACCACTTCCTTCACGTCGTCCTTGAAACGGCGCAGGGAGGCGATCTTGTCTTCGGCGATGACCACGGAATCGCGGGTGATGCGCACCTGGGCGCTGCGGGTGACCTTGCCGGAGGCCACGTAGGAACCGGCGATGAAGCCCACCTTGGGCACGTGGATGACGTTCCTGACCTCCACGGTGCCGATGATGTTTTCTTTGTATTCCGGCGCCAGCAGACCGCTCATGGCCTTCTTGATGTCTTCCAGGCAGTCGTAGATGACGCGGTAGAGGCGGATATCCACCTGCTCGGCCTCGGCTGCGGCACGGGCCGCGGGAGGCGCGATGATGTTGAAGCCGATGATGATGGCGTTGGAGGCCGCGGCCAGCATGACGTCGCTTTCGGACACGCCGCCCACGCCGCTGTGGATGACGTTGACCCGCACTTCGTCGGTGGACAGGCGGTTCAGGGACTGAGCCACCGCCTCGGCGGAGCCGCGCACGTCGGCCTTCAAGATGATGTTCAGGTCCTTGATCTCGCCCTGGGAGATCTGGTTGAACAGATCGTCCAGCGTTACCTTGCTGGTCTTGCGCATGGATTCGTCACGCTGCTTGAGCTGTTCCTTGGCCGCCACCATACGGGCGTCCTTTTCGTCCTTGACCACCATGAACACGCCGCCGGCCTCCGGCACCTCGGAGAAGCCGGTGACTTCCACCGGCATGGAGGGGCCGGCCTGCTTGGCCTTGCGGCCCTTGTCGTCGAACATGGCGCGCACCTTGCCGAAGACCGGACCGGCCAGCAGGTTGTCGCCCGGATGCAGGGTGCCCTTTTGCACCAGCAGA
>CAMZIS010000073.1 GCA_947307285.1 uncultured Peptococcaceae bacterium
AGCGGGTCCTTGAGGAAATCGTACTCCAGTCCGGTTTCCTCAGCTACTCGCTGCAACTCGGCTTCGGTGGGATTTACCAGATTGATCCAGCAATCCTTCTCGATCCTGTCGGGGCTGATCAGCTTGTTGTCAACGGTGCGGTAAATGTTGATCATAGCCGTGCCTCCTTTCGTGTCGTATTGCATTGTACGACGGGAGAGGCCGGCGCGAGACTTCAGGCACGGTCCGCTCCCGTAGATAAAGCATATAAGTGATAGTCGCAGCTTCTACTGCATTCGGGAACGCCGTCCATAGTCTCACCTCCTTTAGGGTCCAATAAATGCCCTTATCTATAACATTATATTCAATGGACAATCTTTTGGCAAGACAAAAAACAGCTGCACTCACATTTTTTCAATGGATGTGCGATCCGATCGTTTTATGAGTATCCGGCCGAAATAAAAGCTGAATAATCTCAGCGAAAAATGGAGGAAAAGCCAAGATGATAGGGAATAGCTAAATAGTGCACCGGCCGTGGAGGCCGGGTGCGTCTTTCCTGTGGTTACCACATACAAACAAGGGGGAACTGCCGAAAAATGAGTAATCATAAGCTGAAGCTGTTTACGGGGAACGCCAACCGCCAGCTGGGTGAGGAGATCGCCGAATACTTGGGCATTTCCTTGGGACAGGCCAAGGTTAAGCGTTTTGCTGACGGTGAGACCGCTATCGAGATCAACGAGAGCGTGCGCGGCGCTGATGTTTTTCTTATCCAGCCTACCTGCGCTCCGGTAAATGATAACCTGATGGAGCTGCTTATCATGATGGACGCCTGCCGCCGTGCTTCGGCGCAGCGCATCACTGCAGTGATCCCGTATTACGGATATGCTCGCCAGGAGCGTAAGACCAAGGCCCGTGACCCCATCTCCGCCAAGCTGGTTGCCAATCTGATCACCGAGGCCGGCGCTGACCGGGTCATCGCCATGGATCTGCACGCCAACGCCATACAGGGCTTCTTCGATATACCTGTGGACCATCTTCCCGCCGTGCCCATGCTGGCCGAATACTACAAGAGCATGGATACCAAGGATCTGGTTGTGGTCTCGCCGGATGTGGGCGGCGTGGTCCGCGCCCGCAATATGGCCAAGCGGCTGGGCGTCGATCTGGCCATCGTCGATAAACGGCGTGAGGAGGCCAACAAGGCCGAGATCATGAATGTCATCGGTAATATCCAGGGCAAGCGGGTCATCATGGTGGACGATATGATCGACACTGCCGGCACCATCTGCAAGGGCGCCAAAGCCCTGAAAGATATGGGCGCCACTGAAGTATATGCCTGCTGCACCCATCCGGTGTTTTCTCCGCCGGCCATGGAGCGCCTGACCGATTCCGTCATTTCCGAGGTCCTGGTCACCAACACCATCCCCATCGACCCCCAGCGGCAGGGCAAATGTGATAAAGTCAAGGTCCTGTCAGTCGCCTCACTCCTGGGCGAGGCCATAGTGCGTATCCACGAAGGCCTGTCCGTCAGCCGCCTGTTCGACTGATTATACAGCATGTTTCAGAGCAGCCTTTTAAAGGCTGCTCTTTTCTTTATGGGCGGATACGGGCTGCCATTAATAGTATTGCCAAATGCGTAAACGCCTCCCGACCTCATGTATCGGGAGACGTTTCTGTAATATGATATACAGATTATACAAAACAGTGGGCCGCTGAATCATACCGGTTCTTTTTGACTGTTATCCGCTGCCGGTCCTTCATCCTCTGCGTGTTCCGCTATTGCTTTGACAGTCTCTTGTTCAGCGCATAGTCTTGACTCTTCCATGGGCTTTTTGCCTGCATGCGGCTCTTCCACGTCATCTGAGTGCCCTTTATCCCGCAGCCGGGTCAGATTTGCCGTGAGTTTTTTTGCCCCCTGCATAGTAGAGCCGGCGAGGCTGCCCGCAGCCTCGCCGACTGCCCCGACCGCCGCATCTATGCCGGAACGCAGCGTGCTCTCTGCGGATATGGCTTCGTCTAAAGCATCGTTTTTGAACATGACTGTTTGCGGCGAAATAGCTATTATGAAACGCCCCGGCAGCCGCAGCCGTTCTCTAAGCGGGCCATTGCTTACTTCCAACCAAAGCACACGTCCATCTTCGGTGGAAAAACTGAATTCTTCCACCCGCCCGATCACTCTTCCGCCGGCAGTAAAGGCGCGGGACCCTACCAGCGACAAAGGCCCGCGCCGCCGCCGGTCAGGCATGGCAAAGCCATTGCCCCGGCTCAGCAGCTTTTGGCTCTCCACAGTGATACGGTCTTCGCCGAAACTGCTTACAGCCGCGAACGCAAGCCAGCGGTCGTTCCGCGCCCGTCTTCCCCTGACGGTGAACCCGGCCACCCGCGGTTCCTGGGTTACTACGACTTGCCTGATCTGACCCAGCTCCAAACCCTCGCTGATGCTGATGACCCTCATACCCAGGACGGCAGAACGTGAGCGTTCCGTTATTTCAGTTTCCATGGGCCTCCCTCCTTTTGGCAATAAATATATTTGCAAAAGCCCCGGCTTATGATAAAATAAAGCGCGGTGAAAGTTGTGGAGGACGCTCATGAAGATCATTTTCGGCCTGGGCAATCCGGGCGGCAGATATGAATTATCCCGGCATAATTGCGGCTTTATGACACTGGATCGGATAGCCGCTGCTTTGGGCTGCTCTTTTGGCAAAAAAGAGCAGGACAATCTGACTGCTTCCGGTTTGTATCGGGGGCAGAAGCTGCTGCTGGCTAAACCCCAGTCATTCATGAATCTTTCCGGCTTCCCGCTGACCCGTCTGTGCGCGTTTTACAAAGTTGATTACAGCGATATCCTGGTCATCCATGATGATATGGACCTGCCTGCGGGCCAGCTTCGTCTGCGCCGCGGCGGACAGTCCGGCGGCCATAACGGGATCAAATCCATCATCGAACAGACCGGGACCACTGCTTTCAACCGGTTGAAGATAGGCATTGGCCGCCCCCTGTTCGATACCATTGACCACGTGCTGCAGCCTATCGCAGCGGAAGACGCGCCCCTGTTCGCAGCCGCCTTCGATCGTGCTGCCCAAGCGGCTCTGTGCTGGGCTGACCAGGGCATAGCCGCGGCCATGAACGAGTACAATAAAGCTGTGACACAGGAAGGCGAACAGCCCGCACAGAAAGAACAGCACAGCGATTAGAACGTGATTTTTTAACGGTCCCATATTTCTACACCCCGGTACGGCGCAAGTCGTACCAATTCGGCGTATGCGGAGGAAGCATGCAATCATTGATCGAG
The DNA here is from genome assembly GCA_947307285.1 of uncultured Peptococcaceae bacterium. GTDB lineage: Bacteria > Bacillota > Dehalobacteriia > UBA4068 > UBA4068 > CALXSV01. The sequence continues at coordinate 3,269 of CAMZIS010000073.1, forward strand.
GCCTGGAAGAGCAGGGAAGAATACTTTGAACTGACGGCGAGCCTCATGCAAAGAAAGCCGGCGGCTTTTACCGGACTGCCTGTTTTGCCCCGGGCGGCTCTGGCTGCCGCTCTTTTCCAGGACCTGCCTTTCCCTATGCTGGTGCTGACGGCCACGGAAGACGAGGCTATGTCTTTTACGGAAAACCTGCGTCCTTTCCTGGGAGAGGCAGCGCAGCATTTTCCCGTGCTGGAGCTGCTGCCCTTTGAGGTATACGCTCATAATATCGAACTGGTCGCCGCCAGAGTCAGCGTGCTGTCCGCCCTGGCCCGCGGCGAAAAGCTGTTGGTGGTGGCCTGCGTCAACTCCGTAACGCGCAGGCTGGCTCCGCCGGAGGCTTTTCTGCGCCATCATCTGCGTCTTCGCAGGGGCGACGTGATCGAGCCGCGCGATCTGGCGCTGAAGCTGGCAGACATGGGTTACGAACGGGTGCCGCTTACCGAGATACCCGGCTCTTTTTCCCAGCGCGGCAGCATCGTCGACGTTTTCCCCATTGCCGCGCCGCGACCGCTGCGGCTGGAATTCTTTGACGATGAGATAGATTCCGTGCGCTTTTTCGATCCGGCGGAACAGCGTTCGCTGGAAGATGCGGAAGTCGCCTTCCTGCCGCCGGCGCGGGAACTGCCGGTCGATGCGGCAGCTCGCGAACGGGCCCGTCGGATGCTGAAAGGCGAATATGACAAAAGCTGGGCTTCCCTGCACGGACAGTCAAAAAAGAATCTGGAAAAGACCTACGGCCCCTTGCTGGAATACCTGCCGGAAGGGGTCTGGGATAACGCCATGGAGGCTTTGACCGGATATTTCTATCCCTCAGCCTGCAGCATATTCGATTATTTGGGCGACGGTCTGGTGCTGCTGTCCGAACCGGACAGCATCCGCCGCGAGTCGCAGGATGCGGAAAAGGAAAGAGAACTGCGTTACGTCGATCTGCTGCAGGACGGACGCCTGCTGTCTTCTTTTTATCATAACTTCCTCTCCTATGAAGAGCTGTACAAAGCCTTTGCCGTCCGCAGGCTGCTGATGCTTTGCCAACTGGATCTAGGAGCAGGCATGATCGAACCCCAGCTGGACCGCCAGTTCCTGGCACGCGACTTGCCGGCCTACGCCAGCGCGCCCGCTCGCTTTGTGGAAGACCTGGAGCATTTTGTACGCGCCAAATATACGGTACTGCTCACCGCTTCCTCAGACGTGCGTCTGCAGCGCATCAGCGAGATTTTACGGGAAAACGCCTGCCCGCCCGTGCGGGTGGTGCGGGCCGGCTTTACCGCCGGTTTTGAAAGCCCACAGCTGAAATGCGCGGTGATCACCGAACATGAGCTGTTTTCCCGCGCTCCCCGAAAAAAGCACCGCCGCATCCATAAGGGAGGGGAGAAGATCAACAATTTCCTTGATCTGCGCGTCGGTGATTACGTGGTCCATATCACCCAGGGCATCGGCCAGTATATGGGCGTGGAACGTCTGTCCATAGGTGATAACGAGCGGGACTACCTGCTGATAAAATACGCGGGCGAGGATAAGCTGTTCCTGCCCGTGGACCAGTTGGACCTGATCCAGAAATACGTGGGCTCCGAAACAGGCGCTCCCAAACTGTGCCGCCTGGGCGGCGGCGAGTGGAACCGCATCAAATCACGGGTTCGGGCTTCGGTGCGGGAAATGGCGGACGAACTGCTGAAGTTGTACGCCCAGCGCGAGCAGTCGCCGGGCTTTGCCTTTTCTCCTGATACGGTTTGGCAGCAGGAATTCGAAGACGCCTTCCCTTACGCGGAAACGGAGGATCAGTTGACCGCCGCCGAGGAGATCAAGGAAGATATGGAGCAGGAGAGGGTCATGGATCGCCTGCTCTGCGGCGATGTGGGCTACGGCAAGACGGAGATCGCCCTGCGCGCCGTGTTCAAGGCGGTACAGGACAGCAAGCAGGCCGCTATCCTGGTGCCCACCACGGTACTGGCGCAGCAGCACTATCGTACCCTGACCGAACGCTTTGCCGGATATCCTGTCAGCTGCGCCTGCCTTTCCCGCTTCATAACGGCCAAGGAGCAGAAAAAAGTATTGGAAAAGCTGGCCAGCGGTGAGCTGGACGTAGTTGTCGGCACCCACCGCCTGTTGTCAGCGGACGTCAAGTTCAAAGACCTGGGGCTGCTGGTGGTCGATGAGGAACAGCGCTTCGGCGTATCCCATAAAGAAAAGATCAAGCAGCTGCGCACTCAGGTGGACGTGTTGACCCTGTCAGCCACGCCCATCCCGCGCACCCTGCATATGGCTCTGGTGGGCATGCGCGATATGAGCATCATTTCCACGCCGCCGGAATCGCGCATACCTGTCCAGACCTATGTGGTGGAATACCACGACCGTCTGATCCGCGACGCCATCGCCCGGGAGATCGGTCGCGGCGGCCAGGTGTTTTTCGTACACAACCGCGTGTTCAATATCTATGAGGTGGCGGACGAGCTGCGCCGCCTGCTGCCCGAGGCCCGCATCCTGGTAGGCCACGGTCAGATGAAGGAACGGGAGCTGGAGCAGGTGATGCTGGACTTCGTGGCCCACGAGGCCGACGTGCTGGTCTGCACCACTATCATCGAAAGCGGTCTGGACATCCCTAACGCCAACACCCTCATCGTCAACGATTCCGACATGTTCGGACTTTCCCAGCTTTATCAGCTGCGGGGCAGGGTAGGACGCTCGGAGCGGCAGGCTTTCGCCTATTTCACTTTCCGCAAAGATCATGAAATAAACGATATCGCCAAAAAGCGGCTGATCGCCATCCGTGATTTCACCGAGCTGGGCTCCGGCTTCAAGATCGCCATGCGCGACCTGGAGCTGCGGGGCGCGGGCAATATTTTGGGCGCGGAGCAGCACGGCCACATAGCTGCCGTAGGCTTCGACCTCTACTGTAAGCTGCTGGCGGAGGAGATGGAGAAGGCGCGGGGCGTCGAAAAGCCGGCGCAGGAGGTCTCCACCCAGATAGATCTTGACGTCAACGCCTACATCCCCGACAGCTTTGTGCCCGACTCGGTGCTGAAGGTGGAATTCTACAAACGGCTGGCCGCCTGCGCCACCCTGGCGGAGATCGACGACCTGGCCGCCGAACTGTCCGACCGTTACGGTCAGCTGCCGGCTCAGGTGGAAAACATGCTGGATATAGGCCGCATCCGCGTACCGGCGCGCCGGCTCATGGTGGAAAGCATCAAGCAAAAGCCCGGCGGTGTGATCGAGCTGAAGTTCGCTGATGGTCACCCGGTCCGGGGCGAACACTTGCTG
>CAMZIS010000074.1 GCA_947307285.1 uncultured Peptococcaceae bacterium
TGTCTGTCCGGGGCAATGTTGTGGTCATGGGCGATATCAATCCGGGTGGGGAGATCCTGGCTACCGGCAACATTGTCGTCATGGGCACTTGCCGCGGTGTTCTGCATGCCGGGGCCGAAGGCGATACAGACGCTTACATCATCTGCTACAATATGCGTGCGCAGCAGCTGCGTATATCTTCCTGCGTAGCTACCGTTCCCCAAGGAGCCAGCCTGACTCCGTTAAAAATGGCCACTATCAAGAATGGCGCCATTGTTTTAACCGATTACGTCCCCAGTCAATTCAAAGAGGCTGCTTATCAGGAGGCCTGACGGTTTTGTCTATTGTAACACCTATCATGATGCAATATCAAGCGATCAAAGAGCAATATCCGGATTGTTTGCTCTTTTTTCGCTTGGGCGATTTTTATGAGCTGTTCGGCGACGACGCGAAAGTGGCTTCCGGCGAGCTGTCTTTGGTCCTAACCGGCCGCAATGCCGGCGGTGATCAGCGTGTACCCATGTGCGGCGTCCCTTATCATGCAGCGGATAACTATATTGCACGGCTGATGGAAAAAGGCTACAAGGTGGCCATTTGCGAGCAGCTGGAAGACCCCAAGCTGGCTAAAGGACTTGTTAAGCGAGATGTCATCCGCGTGGTCACTCCCGGGACCGTACTTGAAGATAATATGCTGGACAGCAAAAACCACAATTATCTTGCGGCTTGCTGGCGTCAGCGCAAAGGTCGCGGTGAAATCGGTTTTGGTATCGCCTTTTGCGATATTTCCACAGGCCAATTCCAAGTTACCCAGCTCGAGGGCGCTGATCTCCGTGAACGACTGGGAGATGAACTTGCGCGAATTGATGCGTCAGAGTTGATACTTCCTGCCGATCTTTATGAAGATGAGTTTTTCCAGTTGCGTGTCAAGGGATACTCTGCCGGTACCCTTTCACATAATTATGATGACGCATTTATCAAAGGGCATTATGCTCAGATACTTGAAAATCATTTCAAAACCGGATCCCTGACAGGATTGGGGCTGGAAGATAAGCCGCTGGCTGCCACAGCAGCCGCCATGATCATAGATTTTTTAGATCGAACTCAAAAGCGTTCGCTGGATTACATAGACAGGCTGCAGGTATACAGCGACAGCGAATTCATGGTGCTGGATGCGGCCACTCTCCGCAACCTGGAACTTACCGCTACGATCCGCAGCAACAAACGCAAAGGCTCGCTGCTGTGGGTGCTGGATGATACTAAAACGGCCATGGGCGGCCGTTTGCTTCGTGAATGGGTCGAGGCTCCGCTGCTTTCTGCTCGGGCGATCAACGGACGTCTTGACGCAGTGGAGGAACTTACCCGGCAAGAGCTTGTTTTATCCTCTTTACGGGAGCTTTTGCTGCGTTTGCATGATATATCGCGCCTTATTTCCCGCGTTTGCTACGGTTCGGCAGGACCGCGGGATCTGGCTGCTTTGCGTTCCACACTTTCATTGCTGCCAGAACTCCATCACGATCTGGCGGGCCTCTCCAGCCATCTTTTCGTCACCCTGTTCAATGGATTTGATCTGCTGGAGGACATTACGGCCGTTTTGAGTTGCGCTATAGCGGACGACCCGCCGCTTTCCGCTAAAGATGAAGGCGTTATCCGTGAAGGCTATATGCCGGAAGTGGACGAATTGCGCGCCGTGGCGCATAACGCTCGTGATCTTTTGCTGCAAATGGAAGCTGCGGAACGGGAAAAGACCGGCATCAAAACGCTTAAAGTCGGATATAACAAAGTATTCGGCTATTATATCGAGATCAGTAAGAGCCGCGTCAATGAGGCGCCTGATAACTACATCCGCAAACAAACTCTGACCAATGGCGAGCGTTTCATTACCGAAGAACTGAAAGAGCTTGAAAACCGCATTTTAACCGCACGTGAAAGACTTCAGACCCTGGAATATCGCATCTTTTGCGAAATCCGGGATCAGGTAGCTGCGGCAGGGGACCGAATCCAGCGGGCTGCTGATTTTGTAGCGCATATCGACGTCCTGCAATCTTTAGCAAGTGTCGCAGGTAAGAACGATTATTGCAAGCCTGTTGTTGACGACGGCGAGATCATCGATATCAAAGACGGTCGTCATCCTGTGGTAGAGCAGATTATCGGCACAGAAAACTATGTGCCCAACGACTGCCGGCTGGATCCGGATCAGCAGCGGATGATGCTTATAACCGGTCCCAATATGACAGGCAAAAGCACTTACATGCGTCAGGTTGCATTGATAGTATTGATGGCGCGCATAGGCAGTTTCGTTCCTGCTGCGTCTGCCCTGATCGGTGCCTGTGACCGTATTTTTACCAGGGTTGGAGCGGCAGATGATCTTGCGTCCGGACAGTCTACCTTTATGGTGGAGATGAACGAGACATCGAATATCCTGCGTCATGCCACTTCAAAGAGTCTTATCATCCTCGACGAGATCGGCCGCGGCACTTCTACTTTTGACGGTCTTTCCATAGCCTGGGCTGTAGCGGAATACATCATCCAGGACAAATGCGGAGCTAAAACACTGTTCGCCACACATTATCATGAATTGGTTGCCTTGGCTGAGAGTTTTCCGCTGATCAAGAATTACTCTATTGGCGCTAAGGAATCTGCCGGCGGTATAGTATTCCTGCGCAAAATACTACCCGGTGGGACCGATCGCAGCTATGGCATTCAGGTGGCGCAATTGGCCGGCCTGCCGCGGGAAGTGATCCATCGCGCAAAAGAGATCATGGCCCAACTGGAAGCGGAAAAACACATCAAAGGCAAATTGGAACGAGGCGAACAGTTGACCTTCGCCGATTACATATATGGCGAGCAGGTGCCTGAAGAGAGACATCCTGTCATAGATGAACTTAATGATATTAACGTTGACGACTTGACGCCCCTGGAAGCTCTGATGAAAATCGCCCAATGGAAGGAGCAGGTCGATGACTGATACGGAGTCGGCAAGGATCCATATTCTCGACACGCATACTGCTAATCGTATCGCCGCCGGCGAAGTGGTTGAAAGGCCGGCTTCGGTCGTTAAGGAGTTGACTGAAAATGCTATTGACGCCGGCGCGACCAGGATCGAGATCCGCGTTTTTGACAGTGATTGCTGTAAACTGCAGGTGTCTGATAATGGATGCGGTATGTCTGCGGCCGATATGCGTATGGCGGTCCTGCGTCATGCTACTTCTAAGATAACTTCAGCAGACGATCTTTTGTCTCTGACTACCTTGGGCTTCAGGGGCGAGGCCTTGCCTTCTATTGCTGCCGTATCTGTGATGACGATAACCTCAAAAACCGCTGATAGCGAACTTGGCTATACCATGACAGTCGATGCCGGTAAAGCAGCCATGCCGCAGGAGATCGGCTGTCGGCAGGGAACGACAGTTTTGGTCGATCGTCTGTTCTATAATGCGCCGGCTCGCAAGAAGTTCCTCAAATCGCCTCGTACGGAAATGCGTCTGATTACTGATACTGTTGCGAATCTTGCTGTAGCCCATCCCGAATGCGCTTTTGTCTTTCGACACGGCAACAGTCATGCCATTACCACCAAGGGCGGCAATGATGAAGTCGCGGCTATCCTGGCCGCTTATGGACGGAATTCTCTCCAGGATATGCTGCGTATGGCTTTGCATGAACAGGATGGTATGCAGCTGCACGGTTATATTTCCGCGCCTTCTGTATCCCGGTCTACCAGAGACCAGTATCACTTTTTTGTGAACGGTCGCGCTATCCGCTGCCGGGAACTGTATGCAGCGCTGGAGAACGCTTATTTTACCCAGGTCCCCACCGGGCGGTTTCCTGCAGCATTTTTGTTTTTCAATTTACCGCCGCAAAGCATCGACGTCAACGTACATCCAGCAAAACTTGAAATCAAACTGCGGGATCCGGAAAGCGTTCGCCGTCTGGTTGAAAGTGCGGTCATGGACACCATGATCCGTATGGAATACCTGTCCGCAGGCACTGCTGACGTTGCACAGCTGCGGACGGTAGCTCCAGTCGTGCCGTTGCCAATTCGATCAGATCGGGAAAAAGCGCAGCAAAAATGGCTGTCATCAGAACCAGTACATATGACGCAGATGCAGCTGCGCCAGGCCTTCAATTCAGGACAGCCGGAGCTGGAAACGTCTGACTTTGCTTCTTCAGATACTTATAAAAGGCCAACAAGAGATTCCGTGTCATACAGCAGATCGAATGCTGCGGATGACGATACGGACAAACTGATCGAATTTATTATGGAACGCCGTAAAATGCTGCAACGTGAGATGGATCAGCGTATAAACGGCTTTTCATATTCGTCCCTGCGTGTTTTAGGACAGCATCTGGGCACATACATCGTATGCAGCGACGGCTTCGATTTGGTGCTGATAGACCAGCATGCCGCTGCAGAGCGGGTGAATTACGAACGTATTGCCGCAGAAGCTGAAGATAGACCAGTTGACGCGTCTATGCTTGCCGTACCGATCAGCCTTTCCTTTTCCTATTCCGATCATATTTTGCTGACCGAAAACATACTGAAACTGCGTGATTTTGGCTTTATACTTGAATATTTCGGTGACACTACATATGTCATTCGTGCCGTGCCGTCCTGGTATGACGGGAGTCAGCCGGAAAACCTGCTGTTTTCTCTTTTGGAGCAGTTGCGCAGCGGCGTCAGCGACTCCGTAAAGCTTCGGCGTGAAGAACTGTTTTTGGCGGCCTGCAAGAAATCGATAAAAGCTAATCGTTATTTGACTGCGCAAGATATTTCCGGCCTGTTTGCTCAACTTGATAAGTGTCATAATAAATACACATGTCCTCATGGCCGGCCTATCGCCCTTCGGATCACGGAAAACGAATTGCGCCGTCGCTTTTTGCGCTAAGGAGCATATAATTTAGTATGGATAACCCAAATAAGCCGCTGCTTATCGTCATACTTGGGCCAACGGCCTGCGGCAAAACCAGGCTGGCCGTCAGAGTTGCCCAGGCTTTCCATGGCGAAGTGGTATCCGGTGATTCCATGCAGGTCTATCGTCGTATGGACATTGGTACCGCAAAGGTAACTGCTACGGAAGCGCAGGGAATACCGCATTGGATGATCGATATACGGGAGCCTGACGAGGGCTTCAGTGTGGCAGATTTTCGTCATGAAGCGGTTTGCTGTATCAATGATATCCTAGCACGAGGCCGCCAGCCGATCGTTTGCGGCGGTACCGGTCTGTATATCAACTCGCTGATCAACCCTTACCATTTTTCTGCCGTGGGCGGAGCGGACGTTCAACTGCGGAGCAAGTTGCGTAAGGAATGGGAACTGCAGGGCGCTCTGGCTATGCATCAGCAGCTGCGTGAAGTAGACCCTGCTGCAGCAGAACGCATCCATGTTAATGATTCACACAGGATACTCCGGGCCCTTGAGGTCTGGTATAGCGAAGGCGTGCCTCTCAGCAGCCTGTGGGAAAAGCCTGCGTCTGAGTCTATCTATCGGCCGCTGCTCATAGGTTTGACAGCTGATCGTGAAGCATTGTACAGTCGTATCGAACGGCGTATCGATATCATGCTGGAACAGGGGCTGGTGGAAGAAGTGTCCGCTTTGCTCAGAGAAGGGATAGATCGAAACGCCGTTTCCATGCAAGGACTGGGCTATCGCCAGATAGCGGCATATCTCGATGGCGAATGTTCATTGGAAGATGCCGTGATAATGCTCAAACGTGATACGCGGCGTTTTGCCAAGCGTCAGCTTACCTGGTTCAAGCGGGATGATCGAATCAACTGGTTCAATGTCGATCATTATTGCAGTGAAAGCGTTTTGTGGAGCGCGGTCAAGACGTTGATCGAACAAACTCTTGAAGGAGAGTGATCATAGTGAAGGGATTGCAGGAACAATTCCTTAACAGTATGTGTATATCAGGAATCCCGGCGACATTTTATCTGGTAAATGGATTTCAGATGAAAGGCGTCTTAAAGGCTTTTGACGATTACACTATGCTGGTCGATAGTTCAGGCGGATGCCAAATGGTGTTCAAGCATGCTATAAGCACTATACAGCCACTCAGACAGGTGGATTTAAACGCTTTTAATAATTGAAAAGAAAGCGAAGCTTTAAAGCTTCGCTTTCTGCAAGCCTAATAAGGGAGATATCAATGGACAAGCTGATAGAAGCCGCGCGTCACGACATGGAAGCATACGAGCCCTATGCAAAGAAAATTTGCGAGGAACGCTATATCCGCGTTCTTGAGGCTTTCCGCGACGAACGTGTGTCAACATCCTGCTTCGCTCCGACCACCGGCTACGGGTACGATGACGAAGGTCGGGACAAACTGGAAGCGATCTACGCCAAAATATTTGGCTGCGAAAGCGCTCTTTGCCGCCAGCAGATAGTGTCCGGCAGTCATGCCATAGCTTTGGCTTTGTTTGGGAACCTGCTCCCTGGCGACGAACTGGTGACCGTGGGTATGCCCTATGATACCTTGCAGACTGTAATAGGCCTCAATCACCCAACCCCCGGCTCTCTCCGGGAATTAGGGGTAGACTGCCGTGTCCTGGATGTGGATTTTGATAATCTGGATGCAAAT
>CAMZIS010000075.1 GCA_947307285.1 uncultured Peptococcaceae bacterium
ATATGCTGCATCCTGATCCGGCCAGCGGTTGGCGGGGCTTGCGTGCCGCGGCCCGCTGATCCAGCAGGGCCGAGACCAGGAGGCTGCCGATGATGAGGGCCGCGCCCAGGAGGCTGCTGCGGGTGAATCCCTCGTGCAGGAAGGTATAGCCCAGAAGGGCGGCGATCAGAGGATTGATGGCGCAATAGAGGCCGGCCTTATCCGAAGTGGTGTATTTCTGCGCCACCGGCTGCAGGGTGAAGCCGAACACGGTACATACCACGGCCAGGAAGGACACTGCGCCCCAGGTCGCGCCGCCCCAGGTCGCGGCGGCGGGCAGGGAGGGCTGCTCGAAGATAAAGGCGGAAACGGCGCCCAGGACGCCGATGACGCCCACCTGCAGCACGCCCAGCACCGTGGCGTCGTCCTTTTTGGCCAGACGGTCTGTGGCCACGATGGTGGCGGCGTAGAACAGGGCGGCCAGCATGCAGCAGTACTCGCCCGCTCCCATGCTCAGCCTGCCGTCATGCAGGGTGAGGAAGGCTACGCCGGCCAGAGCCATCAGCCCGCTGACGAAGGCGGAGGGCCGGGGCCGGCCCCGGCGCAGAGCAGCGTCGAACAGGGGCACGAACATGATGGCCGTGTTTTCCAGAAAGGCCGTGGTGGAGGAGCTGGTATGGTCGAGGCCGATCAGCTCGCAGGCCATGGTGGCGTAAAACAGACCGCCCAGCAGCAGGCCGTGGAGCAGGGTGGATCTGCCGATACGGACGATCCTTTTGCAAAAGACGGCGAACAAAACGGCAAAGGCCAGTAAAAAGCGGAACCCAAGCAGGGTCAGGGGCCCCATGTTCGCCAGGGCAATCTTGCTGAAGAGCAGGGCCGTGCTGCGCAGGGCTATCACCACGATCAGCAGTATTTCCGCGTATTTTTTGTCCACCGATCTCTCCTCCTCACGTCTTGATTGACTTTAGTATAGAGCCGGTGTAAGATTGAGTAAAGCGATATATTATCAAGATTATTGTGACGGATCATCACAGAAGGAGAAAGCTTGACGTGGATTGCGAGAAGTGCCGCTGTTTGTTATACGCTCTGGAAAAAGGCAATCTGTCCCTGGCTGCTGAGGAGCTGGGCTATACTCCCTCCGGCATGAGCCGCATGATGGCGGCCCTGGAAAAGGAGGTGGGCCTGCCCCTTCTGGTGCGCAGCCGAAGCGGAGTCGCGCCTACCCGGGCCTGCCGCGATCTGCTGCCCGCCTTCCGGGAGGTGGTGCGCTCCGGCGACCGCCTGCGGCTGGCCGCGGACGAGCTCAAGGGCGTGCTGAGGGGCGAGGTGCAGGTCGCCACCGCCTACAGCGTGTTTTTCAAGCCCCTGGCCAATCTGGCCCACCGCTTCAGCGATCTTTACCCCGGCGTGAAGATCGGCATCAGAGAAGGCCGCAGCAGTCTGCTGATGCGGGATATCGAGGAGCAGCGGCTGGATTTGTGCATCATCAGCCTTCGCCCCGGCGACTGCGAATGGCTGCCCTTGTTCGACGACGAGATGGTGGCCTGGCTGCCGCCGCGGCACCCCGGGGTCAAGGCGGAGCGTTATCCCTTGAAGGAACTGGAAACCGACGCCTATATCCAGTTTTATCCGGGTGAGGAGACCGATTCCGAGCTGGCCTGCCGCAAGCACGGCGTCACGCCCGACCTGCGCTACACTGCCGCCGATTCCTTCGCGGCCTACGAAATGGTGGAGGCTGGTCTGGGGGTGGCCCTGCAAAACGGCCTGTTCGACGGTCTGTGGTCCGGCGAGGTGGTGAGCCGCCGCCTTTCCCCGCCTGTTATAGTGCCCATCGGCGTTGCGGTGCCCAAGCGGGAGGTCATCTCCCCGGCGGCGCGGCGGTTCCGGGACTTTGCGGCTGCAGAGGGCTGGGAGCAGTTGCAAAGCGTCAAGCCTGGAAAACGCTGACCGCCCGGTTCGGCGCAAAGAAGAAGGGCAGGCCCTTTGGCTCTGCCCGACGGGATCATCCGAAACAATAAACAGGAGAAAACTATGGAAACAGCGCGCTGTAAAGCATTCGTGGCTGCTGCGGAAAGCGGCAGCTTCACCCTGGCCGCCGAGAGCCTGGGCTATACCCCCTCCGGCGTGAGCCAGCTGGTCAACGCCTTCGAGGACGAGGTGGGCTTCCCCCTGCTGCGCCGCAGCAACCGCGGGGTGAGCCTTACCAGGGAAGGGGAGGACCTGCTGCCGGTGATCCGCTCCCTGCTGCAGCAGGAGGAACGCCTGTTCCAGGAGGCCGCCAACCTGCAGGGCCTGAACACGGGCCACATCACCATCGCCTCCTATTCCAGCATCGCCACCCACTGGCTGCCCCGGGTGATCAGCGTCTTCCAAAAAAAGTATCCCGGCATCAGCATGGAGCTGAGGGAGGGCATCCGCACCCAGCTGACGGACTGGCTGAACAACAACGAGGTGGACGTGGCCTTCCTCACGGATACGGAGGACCTGGCCTGCGAATGGCGTCCCCTGGCGGACGTGCCCCTGCTGGCCCTGCTGCCGCCGGATCACCCCCGGGTGGGGGATGACAGCTTCCCCCTGTCCGCCTGCGGCGAGGAGACCTTCGTGCTGCCCGCCTTCGGCCGGGACGTGGATACCATGCTGGCCCTGGACCGGGCCGGAGTGGAGCCTAACGTGCGCTACCCCACAGTAGAGGACTATTCCGCCATGGCCATGGTGGCCAGCGGCCTCGGGGTCAGCATCATGAACGGTCTGCTGCTGACCAACTGCCCCTTCGATCTGGTGCAAAAGCCCCTGGACCCGCCCCAGCACCTGACCTTCGGCGTGGCCGTGCGCAGCTGGGAGCAGGCCTCCCCGGCGGTGCGCAAGTTCTGCGCCTACGCCAGAGGCATACTGACCAGCGACGAGTACGACAGCCAAAAATAAGGGTCCGGCCAGGATCAGACAGTAAAAAAGACGGAGCAGATGATCTGCTCCGTCTTTTAACGACTCTGTTTCTGAGTGGGGACTCAGGGCATTACATCATGCCGTAATCCGGGGAGGGAGCCGGCATGGGCGGATTCTTTTCCGGGATGTCGGCCACCAGGGTCTCGGTGGTCAGCAGCATGGCGGCGATGGAAGCGGCGTTCTGCAGGGCGGAACGGGTGACCTTGGTGGGGTCGACGATGCCGGCTTCCAGCATGTTCTCGAAGGTCTCGGTGGCGGCGTTGAAGCCCACGCCCTTTTCCTGGGCCTTGGTGCGTTCCACGATGACCGCGCCTTCCAGACCGGCGTTGTAGGCGATCTGCTTGATGGGCTCTTCCAACGCGCTCTTGATGATGTTGATACCGGTCTGCACGTCGCCTTCGGCCTTCAGGGCAGCCACGGCGGGGATGCAGTCCAGCAGGGCCAGACCGCCGCCGGACACGATGCCTTCCTCAACGGCGGCGCGGGTGGCGGACAGGGCGTCCTCGAAGCGCAGCTTCTTCTCTTTCAGCTCGGTCTCGGTAGCGGCGCCGACTTTGATGACGGCCACGCCGCCGGCCAGCTTGGCCAGACGTTCCTGCAGCTTTTCCTTATCGAATTCGGAGTTGCTGGATTCGTATTCGCGACGGAGCTGTGCCACGCGGTCGGCGATGTCGTCAGCGTCGCCGCTGCCGTCGATGATGGTGGTGTGATCCTTGGAGATGCGGACCTGACGGGCTCCGCCCAGCATATCCAGGGTGGCGTTCTCCAGCTTGATGCCCAGATCGTCGGAGATGACGGTGCCGCCGGTGAGGATGGCGATATCCTGCAGCATGGCCTTGCGGCGTTCGCCGAAGCCGGGGGCCTTGACGCAGACGCAGTTGAAGGTGCCGCGCAGCTTGTTCAGGATCAGGGTGGCCTGAGCTTCGCCTTCGATGTCCTCGGCGATGATCAGCATGGGCTTGCCGCTCTGGACCACCTTTTCCAGCACGGGCAGGACTTCCTGGATCACGGCGATCTTCTTGTCGGTGATCAGGATGTAGGGGTTCTCCAGCAGAGCTTCCATCTTTTCGGTGTCGGTGACCATATAGGGGGAAAGGTAGCCGCGGTCGAACTGCATGCCTTCCACCACTTCGGAGTAGGTCTCGAAGGTCTGGGAATCTTCCACGGTGATGACGCCGTCGTTGCCCACCTTTTCCATGGCGTCGGCGATGATGGAGCCGATGGCCGGATCGTTGGCGGAGATGCTGGCCACCTGTTCGATCTCCTTCTTGCCCTCGACGGACTTGGCGTTGGCCTTCAGCTGATCCACGGCGGCGGCGGTAGCCATTTCGATGCCCCGCTTCAGGATCATGGGGTTGGCGCCGGCGGCTACGTTCTTCAGACCTTCGCGGATGATGGCCTGAGCCAGCAGGGTGGCGGTGGTGGTGCCGTCGCCGGCCACGTCGTTGGTCTTGGTGGCGACTTCCTTCACCAGCTGCGCGCCCATATCTTCCAGCGGATCTTCCAGCTCGATCTCACGGGCGATGGTCACGCCGTCGTTGGTGATGAGGGGAGAGCCGTATTTTTTCGCCAGTACCACGTTGCGGCCTTTGGGGCCCAAAGTGACCTTGACTGCATTTGCCAGTGCGTTAACGCCGCGTTCCAGAGCCTGACGGGCCTCGGCGTCAAAAACGATTTGTTTAGCCATTTAAATTCTACCTCCTGAGGTTTATCTTTGTAACGGGCAAGCCCGATCAGTTCAGTTCGCGATCCATCACAGCCAGGATGTCCCGGTCGGCGTCGAGGACGATGTAGGTCTCGCCTTCATGCTTGATCTGGGTGCCGTTGTACTTGGCGAAGAGCACGATGTCGCCCACCTTGACGGGCATGGGAGCGGTAGCGCCGGATTCCAGAACTTTACCGGGGCCCACGGCCAGCACTTCGCCCTCCTGGGGCTTTTCCTTGGCGGAATCGGCCAGTAACAGGCCGCTCTTGGTCTTTTCTTCCGCTTCCAGCTGTTTGATGAGGACGCGGTTGCCCAAAGGTCTGATGTTCATTGCGTAATGCCTCCTTAGAAAGTTATCCCATTGGGAAAAATCTATTGTTAGCACTCATCAAATCCGAGTGCTAATTTCTTTTACTATAATAATCAAAGTAGGTCAAAAAATCAACCCCTTTTTTTGAAAAATTTACCGATTTTTATTTTGTTATGATGGACCGTTTGGCCGCGCTTTATGCGCGGTCTGCCGCGGCAGGCGGGCCCTCCGCGGGCGGCGCGTCGAATCTTTCCGCCTCGGCCGGCGTGAGCCAGCCCATCTCCCGGGCCACGAAGCTCAGCAGGGCGCTGTTCATGCGCTTGGCCGTGCGCTCGCTCAGATCCAGGGCCAGCGAGGCGTAGTAGAGGCTGTGGGTGTGCCTGATATAGACCAGATACAGCAGCTGCAAAGCTTTGACGCGGTGGCGGCGGCCGTCCCTTTTCAAGGCCGCGATCAGACGCTCCACGGCCCGTACCTGGGCCAGCATCCTGCGGCGTTCGGCCGTATCCAGCAGCAGGGCCTTGATCTGGGTGGGGTTGTTCACCCCGCCGCGGCGGTAGCGGTGGTCCCGGGGCTGGCCGTGGCTGTAAATGATATCCTCTTCTCCTTTTTTCAGCAGTTCCTTGGTCGTAGTGTAATTGTACAGCGCCTCTCGGGCACGGGCGCGCCAGCGGGGATCACCAGTCATAGCCGTCGCCTCCCGGAAACCTGTCAGGTATTTCTATGTAGGCGCCGCCGCAGCGGGGACAGGCGTCCAGCCATTCCCAGGCGGGCAGACCGAAGCAGCAGCCTCGGCTTTCCCGCCGGCGGCGGGGCTGCGCGAAACGCGCGCCGCAGGATTGACATTCCAGCATTTTCTCCTCCTTGTATCCATGCTCACGGCCCTCGTGTCTGTGCGTCGATCCGGCGCGGCCGCCCTTTTCGGCGGACCTTGCCGGTATGTTTATTTGTCAGGCTTGTCGTATTATTTCCCCAGCTCTAACGGGGTGAGTTGGGTATAAACCGAACATATGTTCGATTACTTTCCCATTATAATCCACTCCGCGTCTGTTTGCAAGAGCAAACAATGATTTTTTTCGTTTTCCCGCCTTTTTCTTCCGTGCACGAAACTCGACAAAGATTTGGGGCCGTGATATAATGAAGCAAAAACCGGAAGGTGCGGATAAATGAACATCGTTGCCATCGTCGTCTTTTTCTCCTGCCTCTTCATGGGCATCGTCATGGGCTACTATTGCGGCAGCCCCATGTATTTCGACCTCAAATACGCCGTGCCCCTGACCCAGCGCAACGAAGAACGGCATAAGGTGCGCAAAGAGTGGGCCGGCGGCAAGCTGATCTCTCACATCAAACGGGCCGCCTACATCCGGCTGGCCTTCATCGTTGCCATGGCCGTTCTCGTCACCGTGTTCTGCGTGAAGCTGGGCACGCCCACCACGGGCATCGCCGGCCTCATCTGCTATCTGGCCGGGGTGGCCGTGTTCGTGCTTTCCCAGACCAGCGGCAGCGTCCACGACCAGCAGATGCTGATCAAATACCGGGAAAAGTATCACGAATATCTGGTGTGATTTCCCCGGTCTCCTTCTA